>JBBRTN010000065.1:0-7840 GCA_038244395.1 Ignavibacteria bacterium | reverse complement strand
ATAGTAGACTATGCGCAGGATGAAGGACTGGTCTATATAGTTTGCAGCGATTCGAATTCTGTAAGAAGCTATCTCACAAGCGGTGGCGTCCCGCTTATAAATCTTAAGTTTATTATTACTTCGTTTAATTCAGTCTGGTGCAGGGATTACGGTCCGTGGGCTGTCTATTCAGGAATTTCCGACAGCCTGAAATTAGTTGACTGGATATACAACCGCCCGAGACCATTGGATGATAATGTTTCTGTCGCCTATTCTAATTTTATAAACACTCCGCTATATCAGACTACGCTTGCTCCGAATAATCTTACCGCGACGGGAGGAAATTTCATGGTTGACGGTAATGGTACGGGCTTTTCCTCCAAACTTATTTTAAATGAAAATTCCAGTCTGACTGAAACACAAATTAATAATATAATGAGTTCATATATGGGAATTAACAGGTACATAAAAATGGAGACGCTCCCTTATGATCAGATACATCACATTGATATGCACATAAAATTAATTGATGAAGAGACCTTACTCGTCGGTCAGTATCCGGCGGGAATAGCTGACGGTCCGCAGATAGAAGCAAATGTTCAGTACATATTAAATAATTTTCAAACCTGTTACGGCAGACCATATAAGATTGTAAGAATTCCAATGCCTCCGAGTTCATCGGGACAGTATCCTCCTTCGGGAAATTATTATACTTATACAAATTCCGTATTTATAAATAAAACCGTTATAGTCCCTGTTTATGGGCTTTCAGCCGATACCACTGCTCTGAGAATCTACAGGGAAAACTTACCGGGATACCGCGTCGTCAGTATTAATTGCAGCTCTATGATATCAGCGCTAGGGGCAATTCACTGCATCACAAAAGAAATCGGAGTGGCAGAGCCGGTTTTTATTTCTCACGCAAAACTTCTGAATACATATAATACAATTACTCCTTATGAAGTAAAAGCTTTTATCAAAACAAAATCCGGGACTGCATCGGCAAAAGTATTCTGGAGAACAGACACAACTCAGGCTTACAATCAGGTAAATATGACAGGAGCTCTCGATACATTTAAAGCAAATATTCCCGCGCAGGCATTGGGAACAAAAGTTTATTATTATATTTCAGCTGCGTCGAATTCAGGCAGGACAATTACAAAACCCATCACCGCACCTAACGGGTATTTTAAATTTGCAGTTGATAATTCAAACCTGGTATTTGTGACATACAATATCAGGCTTGCAGTGGAAGGTCTTTATAATCCTGTTCAAAGTAAACTCATGAAAAAGGATTTTGTATCTGCAGTGTTAAAAAGTGCTTCTTCTCCTTACCAGTTAATTGATTCAGCTGTCGCGCTTGTAGATTCAAATTCACTTGCAGGTCAGTTTTTATTTTATAATACGCCTAACGGAAAATATTACTTAACAGTAAAATACAAGAACAGTATTGAGACATGGAGCAGAGCAGGCGGAGACACATTAATAAACGGAGTAGTTAATAATTACGATTTCACAAATTCTTCTGCAAAAGCTTACGGTAATAATATGACGCTGAAGGGTTCAGTCTACTGCATTTACAGCGGTGATGTTAATAACGATAATTATGTAGACCTGTCCGATATGCAGATTACCGACAATGACAGCTACAATTTTTTAAGCGGGAATGTAATTACTGATTTGAATGGTGACAATACAGTTGATATATCCGACCTTGCCATCGTTGATAATAATGCATACAATTTTGTCGGGACAGTGCGGCCGTGATTTAACATTAAATTTATTTTGAACATTGAACATGCGATTTTATTTTCTCATCTCTGACAGTTCATTAAATAATTTTGTTTCACTTTCAGACAGTGCAGTTGGAATTTCAATATTAAGTTTTGCATAGAGATCACCGAACTGATTTGTCTTTCCGTACTTAGGCATGCCGAGTCCCTGCAGGCGCAGGATTTTACCGTTCTGTGATTCCTTCGGGACATTTACATTTATTGTTCCTTTAAAAGTTCTCAATGCAGACTTACCACCAAGCACAGCCGTGTAGAGATTCACTCTCAGGTCAGTGTAGAGGTCATCGCCTTTCCTTTCAAAGAGGGGATCGTGAAGAACATGAATCTTGAGAAGGAGGTCGCCGGCGGCGCCTCCGTTGTATCCGGCGGATCCTTTACCCGTAAGCTTCAGTGACTGCCCTTCTGTAATGCCGGGTTTTATTTTTAATTTTATCGACTGACCGTCAAGATCGAATATTTTTTCCGAACCTTTGAATGCATCTTCAAGAGTAATACTCATTTCAGCAGCAAGGTCTTCCCCCTTTAAAGTCGTCTTCCGTGAATTTCCTTTTCTTCCTTTTGTCTGTGAACTAAATCCGCCGCCACCGCCGCCAAAAAGCGTTTCAAAAAAATCTGAAAATCCCCCGCCGCCAAATGCATCACCGAAATCTCCTTCGTAAGAATATTGAGTTTGTCTTCCGCCGCCCTGATTTGCGTATTGAGACCAGTCAAAGTCCTGAGACTGCTGTCCGCCTGACTGCTGATAATATTTCCAGTTCTCCCCAAGCTCATCATATTTTTTTCTTTTTTCCTTATCTCTCAGAACTTCATTTGCCTCATTTATCTCTTTAAACTTTTCTTCGGCTTCTTTATTTCCCTTATTCTTATCGGGATGATATTTAACTGCAAGTTTTCTGAAAGCTTTTTTTATTTCATCCTGGGTTGCTGTTTTGCTTACACCCAATATTTTATAATAATCTTTATAATCCATTTATAATTTAGTTGCTGTTTATTTTTTCCGGAAAACTATGATGATTGTAATTGCGATTGCCCAAAGAAGGAAACCTCCAATGCCGACTAGAAAACACTTTGTAATTTTATCCTTTCCCTCGAGTTCAAATCCGGCTTCCCTGGAAATTTTCTTTGCCTGAAAGCCTGATATGAGAGCGATAACAGAGCCAACTCCAAGTATCCATACAAAACCCAGAATTATTCCCCTGTTTACTATCCGCGTAAATTCAGTCTGTACGCTTTGCCTGTCTGTCTTATTCAAATGAAATTTTGAAATCAAAATAGATTTATTCATTTTATTTATCAAGGATAACTATGCTCAATGCTTAATGGACAGCGGTCAATGGTAAATGGTCAATGGTCAATTGTAGGTCTTATCATATTTCATTTATAGATTTTCATTTATGCATTAATTAATTAATTTCAGGAAACAAATTATTATTTAAATCTTAACTTTAAACGGAGTAAAAAAAAAATGGAGTATAATATCGTATCTTCGAATGATGACAAATCACTTGTCGTAAAAATAAATGAAATGATAGAAGACGGATGGGAAACAGAAGGAGGAGTAGCTATTTCCTCCGACGGTAATTTTTACCAGGCGATGCTTTTATTTGATGATGATGGAGATGAATTTGAAACCGGTGAAGAGCTATAGTCTTAGATATTTAAAATTCCTGTATTACAAAAATCTCTTTTCATATTTGGGAAGAGATTTTTTTAGGACTCAATTAAAATAATTTCCGATCAAAAACACATTCGAATTCCGTGCACTACAGTAATGACTTCTCCTTAAAAGACAGATAATTATTTTTGGTGATTATCAGGTGATCTAAAACTTCAATTCCCATTATTTTTCCTGAATCCACAAGACGTTTTGTTATTTTCAGATCATCTTCCGAAGGGTCGGTTTCTCCTGAAGGATGGTTGTGAGCAATGATAATATGTGCCGCATGTCTTTTGATGGCAGATTCAAACGTTTCTCTCGGATGAACTATGCTGGCTGTCAGTGTTCCCACGGAAATTTCATCAATAGCTATGAAGTTATTTCTTGCATCAAGTGATATAACATAAAAATGTTCTTTTGAGAAGTTAGTAATTTTTTCTTTTATTATTTTATAGAGTTCATCAGGTGATGTAACAGCATTGTATTTTTTTCTATCTGTTTCCTTTTTTTCATCAGAGATTTTTATTTCCCCTATTAGTTTCTTTGCAATTGCTAAACTCGCCATGAGTTTTGTTGCCTTTACTTCACCAAGACCTTTTACCTGTTTCAGGTCTTCGAGCGAGGATTCCATAATCCCCTTCAAAGAACCAAACTGCATTAAAATTTTCTGAGACATCATGATCACTGATTCGCCTTTTATACCGGTATTAAGAATTAATGCGATAAGTTCGGCTGATGAAAGCGTGTCTGCTCCATGCTTAATCAATCTTTCACGCGGTCTTTCGGATTTAGGAAGGTCGCGGACTGTAAAGGATCTGACTTTTTGTGAAGAGTATTCTTTTATTATTCCCATAATAGCCAAAGGTAAGTTTTTGAGGAAGGAACTTTGTCGGGATGGGCAGACTCGAACTGCCGGCCTCACGCCCCCCAGACGTGCGATCTAGCCAACTGATCTACACCCCGATTTTCTATTTTTAAATAACGAGTCTTAATAATACTTGTTATTCCTTACAAAATTAATTTAAATAAACAGATATGTCAAATATTAAAAATTACGATTTGTGAAAATGCTCATCGGGATTTGACGAAATATTATTTTAAATAAACTGCTTCAAACTTTGCAATTATATTTTTATTCAAATTATATAAATACAAATTATCCCCTTTGATTTTATAGCTTTGAGTCTGCTCAATCACCTTATAAAATGCAGCTTCGGTTTCCATTCGATTCTCGCAGTACATTTCAGTCCCGGCTACTTGCCCAAATTTAATATTCTTCCCCGTTAAGGTGAATGTCGTAAAAAAATTATTGCATCCTCCTGTTCCGTTTGCTTTATTGCCGTCACCGGTCAGTGTAATGTATGCTTCCTTTCCGCTTTCAGGAGTGAATATTTTTTTGTCATTTAAAACACGTAATACCCACCTCGTATTTGTTAATGATGCATTGGGAACGGACGGCTGTTCATTTGATGATGAACAGGATACAAGCAATACTCCGAAAATTATTAATGTGAAAAATCTTAAAAACATTTTTTTTATATTTAATTTATTTGTTAAGCAGCTAAATTGGAAAATGTTTATGGAGCTAATCTCTCAATCTTCCAGGTTCCGTTTTCTTTTGTGTATAAAATTCTGTCATGCATTCTGTTTTGTCTTCCCTGCCAAAATTCAATTTTATCAGGGATTAATTTATATCCCCCCCAATATTCAGGAAGCGGGATATTGCTGTGCTGATATTTAATTTTAAGCTCCGTGAATTTTTTTTCAATGACTCCCCTGTTTTCTATAACGCTGCTTTGATGTGAAGCAAGCGCAGCAAGCTGGCTGTCCGAAGGTCTCTTATGAAAGTATTGATCGGATTCTTCAGTAGTTACTTTTTCCACTGGCCCTTCTATCCTGACCTGCCTTTCCGACTCTTTCCAAAAAAATAACAATGCAGCGAAAGGATTTTCATTTAGTTCATTTCCCTTTCTGCTTGTATAATTGGTAAAAAATGTAAATCCTGTTTCACCAAAGTCTTTCAGGAGAACCGTACGCAGCGAGGGTTTTCCTTCTTTTGTGGACGTTGCCAGAAACATTGCGTTGGCTTCATTCGGGTCAGCTCTGAATTCTTCAAGAAACCATTGATCGAATTGTTTTACCGGATCTGAAGATACATCCGATTCTTTCAGCTCTCTTGATTCTCCGGAATTGTAATCTTTTCTTATGTCCGAGACTATTATTTTGTCCATGAATTTTTGTTGTGATAATTTATTTATTTCAAAGATTATTTATAATGTAAATCCATATCTTTTTAATAGGATCAATTGGATTCAATTGGATTCAATTGGATTCAATTGGATTCAATTGGATTCAATTGGATTTATTGGACACTTATTACATTGAACTGCATTGAACTGCATTGAACTTTGCAACATCCCTTTTTTCAGTTGATTAAACTTATCTTAATAAGTAATTTAAAATTCAAAAAAATATTTTAAAACTTTCCCTTTCCGGTCATTTAATTCTATTGTCAGAAGAAAAAAAAAATAAATCTGTCTTAGATGTCGACAAAGAATTTCTTGAAGATATCACCGAACTTATTCAGGAAAAATCTGATGCAGCATTAAAGAATATATTAGCCGACCTGTATGATTTCGACATCGCAGTCGTAATTGATAATCTCAGGGAAGATGAGGACGCACTGTATTTATTTACATTGCTCGGGGATGAGACTGCAAGCGAGGTCATACTCGAGATTTCCGATGACAGACGGGAGTACTTTACAGAAAAGCTCAGCGGCAAGAAAATCTCGGACATTGTAAGTGAGATGTATTCCGATGATGCGACAGATTTTGTATCCGAGCTCGACACCGATGTAAAAGATGAAGTCCTGGAAAATCTGGATAAGTATGATAATGAAGATTATCATGAAGTCAGGGAGCTTCTCAGCTATGATGAGAATACTGCCGGCGGTATTATGGGAAAGGAATACATTGCAGTGAATGAATTCCTGACAGTAGGTGAAGCGCTGAAGGAAATTCAGGATAAGGCGGATGAGGTTGACCAGTTTTATAATGTATGGATAGTAGACAATGAAAATAAACTGGTCGGCATTCTGTCATTGAAGAGATTGCTGATAGGGCTGAAAGATCCGGAGCGGAAGATTAAAGACATTATGAACTCAGATGTAATCTCAGTCGAGGCAAGTATGGATCAGGAAGAAGTCGCGAAAATTTTTCAGAGTTATGATCTTGTTTCCGTTCCTGTTGTTGATTCCCAAAATAAAGTAATCGGTAAGATTAGCATTGATGACATTGTAGACGTAATCGAGGAAGAGTATACTGAAAATGTCGCGCGCATGGCGGGTACGGATGCTGAAGAGCTTGAAAAAAAATCTCCGTTCCAGATTGCAAAACTCCGTCTTCCGTGGCTGCTCGTGACTTTGTTTATTGAGTTAATAGCAGTGTTCGTAATTAAATCCAATAATGAAATTATAGGGAAAATTATTTTACTCGCGGCGTTTATGCCGATAATTTCTGCCATCTCAGGTAATACAGGTCTGCAGTCCGCTGCAATCGTCGTTCGCGCAATGGACACGGGAAATGTAAATATTAACAGGTGGTGGGAACCGCTTATCCGGCAGATGAAAACAAATTTATTAATCGGTTCGGCTGTGGCAATTGTTGTCGGGATAATCGGATACATTTTAAATGACACGCAAAAATTTGGTTTCGGATTATCCGTGGCGATGTCAATGTTTATATCCATTAATATCGCCGGGATTGTAGGAACTGTCTTTCCGATGTTTTCCAAAAAACTGGGGTTTGATCCGGCTATTACTTCGGGACCCTTTGAGACCGCATTTCAGGATGTCATAGGTATTTCAATTTTCATGGCAATCTCCACATATTTGCTTTCCAATAATTGATTAATTATTATTTATTATTTATTATCTATTAAATGGTAAGAAATTTAAAAGCGAATTTTAAATATCTTGAAATACCTGACGTTACAAATCAGATTTTTTTAATTTTCATTTCCCTGCTTAGTATTATTTTTGTCGAAAATTTCCCGTGGAAATTTTTTATTCCCATCTTAAATATTTTTCTCTGCATACTCATTACTTACCTTGTCTCTCATTACGAAAAAAAAAATGTACATGATAAAAGGAAAAGATCAGTTACGAGATTTCTCCGGTTTTGGTATCCTGCATTCATGATATTCTTTTGCTTCAAGGAAATTTATGTAATAATGATAAGCGCTCACAATGTTTTATATGACGTGTATCTTATACAAATTGACAGGTGGCTCTTCGGTGTAAATCCTTCCGAATATTTAAGTAAATTTTTAAATCCCTATGCAGTGGAATTTCTCCAGATAGTCTATGGCCTTTTTTATCTTATGCCGGTAATTTATGCAATGGAATTGT
>JBBRTN010000064.1:0-7884 GCA_038244395.1 Ignavibacteria bacterium | reverse complement strand
GAGCCTTATCAGGGCGCAGCAACCGGTGTCGGCGGAATATTAAGAGATATTTTTACGATGGGTGCAAGACCTGTTGCAGCATTGAATTCATTGAGGTTTGGGAGGATCCTGGGTGAAACCGTTTTAACGGTTTCGGACGGCCGTGAAACCGTTTCAACGGTTTCCGGAATCGAACGGGCAAAATTCCTTTTCAAAAACGTTGTCAAAGGTATAGGTGATTACGGAAATTGTTTCGGTATACCGACTGTGAGCGGAGAAATTTATTTTGAAGAGTGCTACCAGGATAATCCACTTGTGAATGCAATGGCAGTTGGAATTGTGAAGCACAACGAAACTGCAACCGCTGCTGCAAGCGGAACCGGCAATCCGGTTTTCATAGTCGGTTCATCTACAGGCAAAGACGGAATTCACGGAGCAACCTTTGCATCGCAAGAAATCTCTGAAGAGTCTGAATCTAAAAGACCGAATGTTCAGGTAGGAGACCCGTTCACGGAAAAACTTTTACTCGAAGCTACTCTTGAAGTGATACAAGCCGGAATAGTTGTGGGTATTCAGGATATGGGTGCAGCGGGAATTACCTGCTCGACGACCGAGATGAGCGCAAAAGGAAATTGCGGAATGGAAATAAATTTGGACAAGGTCCCGCTGCGTGATGAAAATATGAGCGCATATGAAATTATGCTTTCCGAATCACAGGAAAGAATGCTGGTCGTAATTGAAAAAGGAAAAGAGAAAATTGCAAAGGATATTTTTGAGAAATGGGATTTGAATTGTGTCGGGATCGGCAGAGTTATCAAAGAAGAAAGAGTGAAAGTTTATTATAAAGGAAAACTTGAAGCTGACGTACCTGCGTACGAACTGGTACTTGGCGGAGGAGCGCCTGTCTATAAAAGAGAAACTAAATCTCCCGCCTACATAAAAGAAAAAAGGGAGTTTAATTTTTCTGAATTAAAAGAGCCGGAAGATTTGAATAATGTTTTATTAAAATTATTATCATCTCCCAATATTACAAATAAAAACTGGGTATATGAGCAGTATGATACACAGGTAAGGACGAATACTGTTGTGCTCCCCGGAGGCGATGCCTCGGTAATCAGGATTAAAGGAACGGAGAAAGCTCTTGCAATGAAAGTTGACTGTAACGGGAGATACGTTTATCTCAATCCTTATAGAGGAGGAATGTTAGCAGTCTGTGAAAGCGCTAGAAATGTAGCTTGCACGGGCGCTAAGCCACTTGCAGTTACAAACTGCCTCAACTTTGGAAATCCTTATAACCCCGAAGTTTATTTTCAATTTACTGAGGCGATCAGAGGAATTGGAGATGCATGCAGAGTTTTGGAGACTCCTGTAACCGGAGGAAACGTGAGCTTTTATAATCAGTCAAAAGATTATGCAGTGTATCCGACTCCTGTTATTGGGATGCTGGGATTAATTGAGGATGTGAATAAAGTAATGACAAGTTATTTCAAGCATGATGGTGATATTGTCCTGGTTTTAGGTCAATGGTCAATGGCAAAAAGTGAATCGAAAATTGAAAAATTTAAAAATAAAGATCTAAAATCTAAAATAGGCGGCAGTGAATATCTGAATACAATTTACAATCTTGTTGTAGGTGACGCACCCGCTATAGATTTGGATTATGAAAAAAGATTGCAGGTGTTTATTTTAAAATTAATAAATGAATCCTTAATAAATTCCGCACATGATATTTCAGACGGGGGAATTGCGGTTGCTCTTGCTGAATGCTGCGTTATGAATAGGGAAAATGAAATAGGATGTGGAATAAATTTCAATTACGAATGCAGAAAAGATTTTCAATTGTTTGCTGAAACTCAAAGCAGTATTATTGTTTCATCCGGGCAAAATAACCTGAAGGCAATTTTCGCACTAGGAAAGCAATACGATGTTGATATTATGCAGATCGGAGAGACTAAAGGAAGCAGGATTAAAATAAATTTGGACATAGACTTGCCTCTGAAGGAAATTGATGAAGTCTATTATAATTCGATCATAAAAATAATGGAGACATAATTTTTATTTTCAGTTTAATTCCAAAAGCAATGAGTGCAATGAGGATAATTATAGAAAGTTATTTAATGTTGATTTTGAAATAGTTAATTTCAATAAAGTATTATTTGCACTTCAATATGAATTCGAAAAGACTTAAAAAGAAATTCTAATCAATAAAGTCGTGAATGAAAAGATTTATTTTACTGACATTAATATTTTTTATTTCGAACAAAATAATCTTATCACAAGACTTCAATTTTCTTTCGGGCAAGGAATTAAATTCACAATTCTATTTACATAAGGATAAATCTGAAACCTCCAATTCAACACTGCCGATATCAATCGGCGTAGTAAGTTTTCTTTATTTATTTAACCCGATTGTATTGCTGGAGAATGATAAAATAGCATTTGGTATGACGAAGGAAATTTCTGTCGGGTTTGGATATTTCGGTCAGAACAGAATTGCATTTGAATATTCATATGTGTTTGTAAATAGTCTCAAAAGCCGCATTATGATTGGACTTGAGCACGATATACTTTTAAAGAAAGGAATGAAGCCGTCTCATTTTCTTCAGGGTACGCCGGCAATTTCACTGGGATCGGGATATTTTACAAATTTCACAAATTCAGGTTTCTTCGGAGAGACCTCATACGGATATTCAATACGAAACGATAAGCTATTATTTTATCCAAGCATAAAATTAAGATATACTTATGTCCCGTCAGGCTCTGACATTCTTGATGTTTCTGTCGGAATAATTATTGGTATTGCAAATCCATTTATAGATTTGAAAATTATAAGAAAGTATTAGTAATTTAAAAAAATTATGCCCGATAGTACACAAAGTACGGATAATACAAACGAACAGGTAGTATCCTTAACGGATTCATTTAAATTTAAGCTTCCTAAATCAATTCAGGAAACACTTTTAAAAATTGGCGGACTCACTCAGTTTGCATTTAGAAACTTTAAGGAAGTTTTTAAACCGCCTTATGAATTCGCGGAAACCCTTAGACAAATGTATGCAATAGGTTACAAGTCTTTATCACTCGTTGCCATAACAGGTATAATAATAGGTTTCACCTTGTCTCTGCAATCTATACCTACATTGCAAAAATTCGGCGCTTCATCATTAGTTCCTTCAATGGTTGCTTTGGCTGTCATACTGGAAATAGGACCTGTAATTACGAGCCTGATATTTGCAGGAAAAATCGGCTCGGGAATCGGAGCAGAGCTTGGTTCGATGAAAGTTACCGAACAGATAGATGCTATGGAAGTTTCAGGTTGCAATCCTTTTAAATACTTAGTTGTCACAAGGGTTACCGCCGCGACTCTGACTCTTCCGATACTTGTCATACTGTCAGACTTCATGTCTTTGCTCGGAGGATTCATTGCACTTAATCTGACAAACAAGATGACTTTGAAACTGTTTCTAATGAATTCTTTTTCGAATATTGATTTGAACCAGCTCCTTACTGCCACAGCAAAAACTTTTGTATTCGGTTTCAGCATCGGCGTAGTCGGTTGTTACGAAGGATATAATGCAGACAGGGGAACAGAGAGCGTGGGCATTGCAGCGAATACCGCAGTCGTTATTGCTTCATTGCTCGTAATATTAATTGACATGGTAATGGTACAATTATCTTCTATTATTTTTTAATATGAGCGCTGATACTGATAATAAAATGAATAATGATAACTCCGGCAGCACCGGACAATTCGACGACAGAAAACAAAACACTGACGATAAAGAAGATAAGAAACAAAATCCTGAAGATAAGGAAGATAAGAAAGATAAGAAACAAAACACTGACGATAAGAAAGATAAGGAAAATCAGAAACAAAACTCTGACGATAAAGAAGATAAGAAACATAACACTGACGATAAGAAAGATAAGGAAAATCAGAAACAAAACTCTGACGATAAAGAAGATAAGAAACATAACACTGACGATAAGAAAGAGAAGGAAGATCATAAACAAAACTCAGATGAAGGCAAGAGCGCTAAAAATGAAGATGAGGATAAGAACCCGGATACAATTCTGAATATAACCGATTTAAAAAAATCTTTCGGCAAGATTGATGTACTTAAGAATGTAAATCTTACTTTAAAGAAGGGAGAGACAGTTGTTATACTTGGCAGATCGGGAACAGGAAAGTCTGTAATATTAGAATGTATTATTGGTCTGTTAATTCCTGATTCAGGGAAGATTGAAGTCTTCGGAAAAGATTTTTTAGGACTGCCTGAAAGTGAAGAGAATAAGCTCCGAATTAAAATAGGATTTCTGTTTCAAAGCGGTGCGTTGTATGATTCAATGACTGTACGACAGAATCTGGAGTTTCCCGTGATAAGACAGCCGGATTATAAAAAAGAAGACCTTACGACAAAGGTAGAGGAACAGCTGAAAAATGTCGGACTCGAAAATGCAATTGATAAGGTTCCTTCAGAGCTTTCCGGCGGAATGAAAAAAAGAATATCGCTTGCCAGGACACTGATGCTCGATCCGGAAATAATTTTATATGATGAACCGACAACGGGTCTCGATCCTTTTACCTCCAATGAAATCAGCCAGCTTATACTTGACATGCAGAAGAAGTATGACGTCACGTCTCTAATAGTAACGCACGATATGGCATGTGCAAGACTTGTGGCTGATAGAATAGTTATATTACAAGATGGTGAGTTTACCGCAGAAGGGACCTACGACGAGCTGGAGAAATCAGAAGATGAATTTGTCAAAGGATTTTTTGAATTCGCATAAATTAATCTTTCATTTTTAAAAGATAAATAAATTTTAAGAGAATAGAAAATGGATCAAAAAAAATCTAAATATATAAAGCTCGGAATTTTTGGAGTTGTCGGGCTTGCATTGTTTATATTTGCCTTATTTTATATTGGCAGCAAGGAAAATCTTTTTACAACGACATTCGATGTGTATTCTGTTTTTGAAAATGTCAGCGGACTACAGCAGGGCAGCTCAATTCAGTTCGCAGGCATAAATGTCGGAACAATACAATCAATCCAAATTATTGCCTCTGATAAAGTGAGAATCAATATGAGTATTGTAAAGGACGTGCAGAAATTTGTCAAGAAAAATTCTATTGCCTCGATAAATTCGGATGGTCTTGTGGGAAATAAAGTGCTGGTAATAAGTCCGGGTGATCCCGGAGCTCCGCCTGTAGAGGACGGCGATTCAATTCAGTCAACAACGCCTATTAGTTTCGGCGACATAATTAAAAACCTTAATGAATCAACTAAAGAAGCGAGTGAAATTGTAAAACAGCTGGCCGAGATTACTTCCAAAGTAAATAACGGCGAAGGCACACTTGGCAAACTGGTAAACAACAGTGATATTTTTGATAACCTTGATTCACTGATGCAGAGTTTTTCAGGTTCTTCAACCAATATAAATAAAATTCTGGGTCAGGCATCAAACGCTATTGAGCTCGTGACTGATGACATTCTGCAGCTCAGAGGAAGCGTTGAATTAATTGTAGGAAACGTAAATGACATTACCACGAAAATTAATTCCAGCCAGAGTCTTGTCGGAACACTTCTGACAGATACAGTTTTTGCAAATAACATAAAGTCTATAATAGTAAATTCAAACCAGACAACGGCTAATCTTGAGTTAGGCTCATTCAGTTTTTATCAGAATATGGAAGCCTTAAAACATAACTTCTTATTCAAAGGATATTTTGAAGACCTGGGTTATTGGGACAAAACAACTTTTGAAAAAACTATGCAGTCAAAACAGACTGAAGTACTCAACAAGGAGCATGAACTCAATCTCAGGGAACTGAAACTGAAAAGATACCAGGTACAGCTGGACAGCTTAAGGAATATGCTTGATGGCAAAATCGACAGCCTGAAAGTAAAATAAAAGAATTGGGAAATAAAATATTATGTCAGGATATCGTCTGTTGGGAAGTTTGAACAATATTATCTAATAGTAACTACTTTTAACTGCCGCAAAATAAAATTCCTTTAAAAGATTTTTTGATTTAGCTATATTATAAATTAAATTTTTATTAAAAATTAAGGAGAAATTTTAATGACCAAAGCAGAAATAGAAACAAGGGTAAAACAAGCTGTAGTTGATAAATTAGGTGTTGAGGAATCGAAGGTAACAACCGAAGCATCTTTCATAAATGATCTGGGAGCAGATTCTCTGGACACAGTTGAGCTTGTAATGAAATTTGAAGAAGAATTTGATATAAAGATACCTGATGAAGATGCGGAAAAAATTCAGAAAGTCGGCGATGCAGTAAGTTACATTTCGGAAAAAGTCGCAGCAAAATAAATATATAAACTACATTTATAATTAATAATAAATGAGAAGACGAGTAGTCATAACAGGCCTTGGTGTAGTAAGCCCTGTAGGATTAAATGTAGAAGATTTTTGGACAAATCTGGTTGCCGGAAAAAGCGGTGTTGATAATATTACTTATTTTGATACTACTGATTTTGCCACCAAGTTTGCTGCCGAGCTTAAAAAATTCGATCCTTTAAATTTTATGGACAGGAAACTTTCTCAAAGAGTTGACCCGTTCACACAATATGCGCTTGCTGCCACACAGGAAGCAATGAAAGATTCAGGGCTTAATTTAGATAAAATAGATCTTGAGAGAGCCGGTGTTGTGAACGGTTCGGGTATCGGCGGGATGTGGACATATAACAATCAGCAGAATAATCTTTACAAAAGAGACGGAAATCCTGACAGGATAAGTCCATTCTTTATTCCTATGTTAATCGCGGATATTGCCGCCGGAAGAATCTCAATGCAATACGGCCTGAAGGGACCGAACTACGCTACAATTTCAGCATGCACAACTTCAGCTCATTCCATCACAGATTCTGTAATGTTAATTGAAAGAGGCGATGCAGATGTAATGGTTACCGGAGGGTCAGAAGCAGTAATATGCCCGATGGGAGTCGGAGGGTTTAATGCAATGAAGGCATTATCTACCCGCAACGATGCGCCTCAAAAAGCATCCAGACCTTTTGAAAAAAACAGGGACGGCTTTGTCATGGGTGAAGGCGGAGCAACATTAATACTCGAAGAGCTCGAATTTGCAAAAGCCCGCGGAGCGAAAATTTACGGAGAGATAACAGGTTTCGGAATAACAGCGGATGCTTTTCATATTACGGAGCCGGCGCCGGAAGGAGAAGGAGTTGGCAGGGCAATAAAACTTGCCATTAAAAATTCAAAAATGACCACAAATGATATTGATGTGATTAATGCTCACGGAACATCGACTTATTATAATGATAAAAATGAAACACTCGCAATAAAAAATGTATTCGGAGAAGGAGCATACAAACTTCCTGTCCATTCCATCAAATCAATGATTGGTCATCTGCTCGGCGCAGCAGGAGCAATTGAAGCAATCGCATCATTACTTACGATTCGCGATGGAATCATACCCCCAACAATTAACTACGAAGAGAAAGATCCTGAATGTGATTTAAACTATGTTGTGAATACTGCAATGAAGAAAGAAGTAAGAACCGTTTTATCAGAAAACTCAGGATTTGGAGGACACAACACGGCTTTAGTGTTTAAGAAGTACGAAGATTAAAGTCATATAAGCTAAGAAGTGAAAAAATTATGCTCGATATTTTCAAAAAAAGTTTACGCAGACTAATACCTTTTTATAAGGAACGAAAATCTGAAGACGGCAGGCAATCCAAGTCGGTTTACCAGGTTGATTTTGATAATTTTCAAAAGGCGATCCATTATAAAATAATTGACGTTAACTATTTTATAACAGCTCTCACACACCGTTCATTTCTGAAAGTAAAAAGTGATCCCTTAAAAATCGGAATAATTTCAAATGAAAGACTTGAGTTTCTTGGCGATGCAATTCTT
>JBBRTN010000063.1:0-7959 GCA_038244395.1 Ignavibacteria bacterium | reverse complement strand
TTCTTTATATAAATGAATGCCCCATCCTTCGCAAATGCAGTGTTTAAGGCAGTCAGGCTGTGATTCTTAAAATCGGCATATTTTGAGAAATGCTTTTCTATAACATCTCCAAACTTAATTCTTCCTTCTAAAAAACTTCCAATAAATACTTTATCATTTTTCGTAATAATATTCGAAAGCTTTTCTTCAAAACTGCCGTTAACAAATACAAGAAGATTTACATTCGTTTCATCAAACAGAAAATCTTTAATATTGTCTTTATTTAATCTTGAACGGTTAAGATCACCCGAAATTTTAAAATCATGTTTTAAAATCGGATTGATGTTTGTATACTTCCATTCTTCCATTTTCCTGACAGGAAAACCCAGTTCTTCAAATGAAGCAATGGCTTGCTGCCTGATTTTGTGAAAATAATTTTTAGACTCGCCATTTAAATTAGCCTCAAGATTTCTGAAATCTTCAAGCAGCTTAATTTTTAAATCAATATTCTCCGTTGCTATTTTGTCCATTAAATTTTTTAATTCTTTTTAAAAATGCTCGTCCCCAAACTCAGTTTGAGAACGCAATTATATGCGAACTTTGTTTCGCTAAACTTATACTGCTGCTTCCTCTTCAATCCAGTCATAACCCAGCTCTTCAAGTTTCAACGCCAGTTCTTTGCCTCCTGATTTCACAATTCTCCCGTCATACATTACATGTACAAAATCAGGAACAATATAATCAAGCAGTCTCTGATAATGTGTAATTACAATGAATGCATTTTCTTTTGTCCTTAATTTGTTAACACCGTTGGCAACAATCCTGAGAGCATCTATATCAAGTCCTGAATCTGTTTCGTCCAGTATTGAGAGTTTGGGAGCAAGCATCGCAAGCTGAAAAATTTCATTTCGTTTTTTTTCACCGCCTGAAAATCCTACATTAACATATCTGCTGAGCATCTCCGGTTCAATATCTACAAGCCGGGCTTTCTCCTTAATCATCTTAAGAAAATCGACCGAGCTCATAGGTTCTTCATTTTTTGATTTCCTTATTTCATTAACAGCTGTTTTTAAAAAATTAGTATTTGATACTCCCGGTATTTCAACAGGGTACTGAAACGCAAGGAAAATTCCCAGCCTCGCTCTTTCTTCAGGAGAAAGCTCAAGCAAATCCTTTTCTTCGAATAGAACTTCTCCGCTCTGAACTTCATATCCTTCGCGACCGGTAATAACTGAAGCCAGCGTGCTCTTGCCCGAGCCGTTTGGTCCCATTATCGCATGAACTTCTCCTGCATTGACTTCAAGATTAACACCCTTTAAAATTTCCCTGCCGCCTTCGTCTGTTTCTACTTTTGCTTTTAAGTTTTTTATCGTTAACATTTTATATTTAATTATTATTTTTTACTTTTTTAAATTTGAAATCCCCTTACCTTCAATCGGGTCTTTATTATTATTTTATACTTTTTAATTACCGTTAATTATTTACTTCCAGGCATTTATCATTTGCCTTATCGCCAGTATTTTTCCAAAGTGAACTGCATTGTGGACAGCAAGGCAACTTAATGTATCTTCGATTGGAATGTCCGGTTCAATTTGCATTTTCAGATTTTCCGGATTTGACGTAATTTCAAAAATCCTTTCAACTCCCGCATGAAATTTACTGACAAGTGATTCCCACTCTTCCATTGACTTCAGATCTTCTGCAGGAAACCCGTAACCTTCCATACATAATTTTAATTTACTTTCATCATTACTCGTTACTGCGTCCTGCCATTGAGTTAAATGCCACACCTCCTGATAAATCGAATGCGAAAGACCTTCAGGGATTTTATTAAGCTGTTCAAGTGTGAGCCCTGAAAGAAGTTTATCCCGGGAGGGATATTCACCTTTCAAAAACAAATGTTCATATTTATTCCAATGCATTCGGCAAAATAATTAAACTGTATTTACCTATCCTACACTGCCTTCCAGTGAAATTGCAAGAAGCTTCTGGGCCTCTACTGCAAATTCCATCGGGAGCTGGTTCAGAACTTCCTTGGCATATCCGTTGACAATAAGAGCAACAGCATCTTCCTGGGAAATTCCTCTTTGGTTACAGTAAAACATAATGTCTTCACCGATCTTTGAGGTGGTAGCTTCATGCTCTACATGAGCCGAAGTATTTTTTATCTCAAAATACGGAAACGTGTGAGCCCCGCATCTGTCTCCCATCAGCAGAGAATCACATTGCGAAAAGTTACGTGCATTTTCGGCGCGCTTGCTTACTTCGACTAATCCTCGGTAACTGTTATTGCTTTTACCTGCAGAAATTCCTTTGGATACAATTCTGCTTTTTGTATTTTTACCAAGATGAAGCATCTTGGTACCTGTATCCGCCTGCTGACAATTATTTGTCAGAGCAACAGAATAAAATTCACCAATTGAATTATCACCTTTTAAAATTACACTCGGATATTTCCAGGTTATAGAAGAGCCGGTCTCCACCTGTGTCCAGGAAATTTTTGAATTATCTCCGAAACAAATTCCACGTTTAGTCACAAAATTATAAATTCCTCCTTTGCCGTTTTTATCGCCAGGATACCAGTTCTGTACAGTCGAATATTTTATCTCAGCATTTTTCAATGCAATCAGTTCGACTACCGCCGCATGAAGCTGATTTTCATCCCGCATCGGAGCCGTGCAGCCTTCGAGATAGCTGACATAGCTTCCTTCATCTGCAATGATCAATGTTCTCTCAAACTGTCCTGTATTCTCGGCGTTAATTCTGAAATAAGTCGAAAGCTCCATCGGACATCTGACACCTTTTGGAATGTAAACAAAAGAGCCGTCAGTAAAGACAGCCGAATTTAGCGAAGCAAAAAAATTATCAGACTGAGGAACGACCGAACCCAGATATTTCTGAACTAATTCAGGATGAGTCTCGATGGCTTCACTCATCGAACAAAAAATTATTCCAAGCTCTCCCAGCTTTTCTTTATAAGTAGTAGCAACGGAAACACTATCCATTACTGCGTCTACAGCCACACCTGCAAGAAACATTTGTTCGACCAGCGGGATGCCCAGCTTTTCATAAGTTCGTTTTATTTCCGGATCAAGGTCCTCTAAACTTTTCAAAACATTTTTTTTCTTCGGCGCTGCATAATAAATTATGTCCTGATAATTAATAGGAGGGTAATGAATATTTGCCCATCGTGGCTCTTTCATATCAAGCCACATCTTATAAGCTTTTAATCTCCAGTCAATCATAAACTCAGGCTCATTCTTCTTTTTGGAAATCATTCTGATTATTTCCTCATTCAGACCTTTGGGCGCAAGCTCCATTTCTACATCTGTCGTAAAACCGTATTTATAATCTCCCGACGTTACTTTTTCGAGAATATCTACTTCGTTTCCCATGTATGTTAGTTTTATTAAGGAATATTTTTATTTAGGACTAAATTAGTCTTATTTCGTTTAAAAATAAAGGAAGAAGAACAATGCGGGTAAGATTAAGAATGATTAAGAACGGATTAAGAATGATTAAGAATGAGTAAGTCATGTAAGTCGCACTAAGTTCTTGCCAAAAACTTCTTTTTGGATATAAACAAAAAATTAATTTCTGCTTTTCTCTAATCAATAAGAATATTATCTCCGGGAGAAATTAAAATAAATTTGGGAGCAAAAATTTTCTTAGGTGAAATTTTTGGTATAGTTTTTTTATAACAGAAAAATATATTTTTGCATAGTTATAAAAACGTTCTGTTAATTGAAAAGGAAGAACATGCCCACTGAAAGAATGTTCATAAACCCCAATACCGAAGAGACAAACCGAAAGAGTAGATAATACTGTTTTCATTTTTGAGATCTACAGTCCTTTTAAAATAAAAATTTAATTTACTTAATTGTTCCTCTAAGATTTTTTGCGGGGGAGATATTTCTTTTTTTGAAATAAAAGATATCCGGCATCGGAGAGTAGATTCATCAACTTTATATTCCAACCATATATTGGTATGTTGCTTCAATTTTATAGAAAGCTATAGAATAAATCATAATAAAAATGAAAATGAAAAACCATAAAAACAGAAAGGAGAAAGAATGTTAGATATTAATTTAAAAGACAAAGTTACTGACACTGTTGCAAAACTTTTGTTTGCTCAGTATGGAGATATTAGGGTAAAAATGCCTATGTGTAATTGTGCTTCAGCAGGAACGCCTTGTGAAGAGCCAACCAATACAAAATGTATAAGTGGTCAGGATCCTGCAGGGGGAGTATATACAAAACTGGATCAAAATGGAATATTAGAAGATTCAGATGGTAACGAAATACCAATGACAGAACTATTGATTACATGTACTTCATTAGAAGTAATTTTCTTTGAAATGGGAAATAAAATTGATGCATTAAATGGAGAAATTATTGTAGCGCCTGCTCCAATTCCAAGTAAAGAAAAAGATTTAATCATTTTGGAATTATTTTATGATGAGTTATATGGATATATAAACGGTTAGATTTATTTTCTTTTTTGATTTGAACAAGCCTTCTTAAGATTTCCAACGAATGTTAGTAAACATTTTATAGGGGTTCATCCCTATGAAGAAAAAGGTAAGGCATTTATTTTTTCTTGTTAGGAATATTGGGATTTTTGTAAGACGAAATTAGATTATTACACCGAAAATAATGTTCGTCGAATCTTGGCAGCAACAGTATTGAAAAAGGGAAAAATTTCAGAAAATATATTTAAAAACTTAAAATAAATATTTCCAATAATTACTATGTGTAAAACCAAACGAAATCCCAAACACTGCTTTCTCCCTCCATATATGCTGGATAAGCTTAAGAAAAGCAAAGACAAAGATACTGCCGACGCGGCAACAAGGAGTATCGAGATTTCAAAAAAAATAAGGCTGGACAGGAAATATTTTTCTTCGAGAAAACCGAAAGTACTTGAAATGTTTTTAGAAAAAGCGGAAGACCCGGCAATTCTTCGGCCCAATATAGAAGTGTATGACTGCAATCACACTATGGATATGCCGGGTATTTTTATGAATAAAGATTTTGGAGATGCAGATCATATTAATGTAAAGAGAAATCTTGAAATCGCATGGAAATATTATTTTGATTTGTTCGGAAGAAATTCTTTTAATGGTAAAGGCGCTAAAGTAATTACTTCGATTCATTATGCAATGCAATACAATAACGCGCACTGGGATGGAAGGCAGTTGGTATTTGGCGAGGGAGACGGAAAAATTTTCAAAAGCTTTACGCTTGATATTGACCTTGTAGCACATGAATTTTCTCACGGGGTTTCACCTGTTCAGGTAGCTCTTGATTATGCAGGAGAGAGCGGCGCTTTGGATGAATCTTTTTCAGATGTTATGGGCTCTCTTGTAAAACAGCGTTACATGAATTCAGATGTAAATAATTCAAGCTGGCTGATGGGAGAAAATGTACTCATGGATCCGAAATATGCAATTCGCTCTTTGAAGGAGCCCGGAGCTGCATATACAAATCATCCGATATTCGGAGATGATCCCCAACCCAAAGAATTTGAACCGGGAATTCGTGTTCAGGATGTTCATAAATTTTCGGGAATACCTAATCACGCTTTTTATGTTGCGGCATTTAATATCGGTGGCAATGCCTGGGAAAGGGCAGGACAGATATGGTATGGCGCTTATATGGAGTTAACAAATTTCAAAACAAATTTCGGGATGTTCCGGGAGGCTACCATAAAAAAAGCAACTGATCTCTTTCCTGGTGGACCGGAGATCCAGGCTGTAAAGGATGGATGGGATGCAGTAAAAGTTAAAGAATAATAAACGACAAGTTTTCTTCGGATAACGAATTTAAAACCAGATTATTTTAAATTAAAATTACACAAACAAATATTTATTAACTTAATAAAACAAAGATGGATATCGATCAGGAATTTGCAAATTCAGCTAATGATCCGGCGATAATGACGGTCATTAATGAATACATAGATTCAAGGGATTCTCTTCCGGCGTGCAATTGTAGCGGAACTTCAGAGTCACCATGCTCAGGAAGTACGTTGAGAGCATGTAGAAAAGTTGTTTCTCCAAATGGAGGAGTGTACACTAAATTGGATCAGAATGGAGGCTTGGGTTCAGAAGCTTTCAATCAAACAGTATTAGATGACATGGAAACAAATTACAACATGGTTCTTTCAAAAATTACTGAAAAAAAGATTTTCATTGAAAATCCACCCGATCCTCAAATTCCGGACTTAGCAGCTAAGATGCTCGCTGCAAAAAATGACATAGACAGAATGGCATTCGTATTGGAGGAACTGTCGTTCTACATAACTCAGCTGAGGATTCATCTGGCATAAGAATCAAGACAAGGAAATTTTATAAATCTAACAAAATATAAAATGGATATCAATCAGGAATTTGCAAATTCGGTAAATGATCCGACAGTAAGAGGGTTAATGAATGAATATGTTTCTTCCAGGGATGAAAAAGTTTTTCCCTGCAACTGTGGCGGAACTACTACCAAAAGATGTATTGGTGTGTTGAGAACCTGCATACAGACAAATGCACCAGAAGGTGGTGTTTACACCAAGTTGGATCAGACAGGGGGAATAGATTTCAGAGCTTCTCACACTGCATTATTGAATGATCTGAATGCAAAATATTATACTATACTGAATAAAATTTCCGAAAAGAAAATTTTCATAGAAGATCCTCCACATCCTGAAGATCCGGATCTTCAGGTTAAAATGGAGAATGCAAAAGATGAAATTGAAAAAATGGCTCTTGTATTGAATGAGATTTCTTATTATATAAATCAGATCAAAATTGATTTAGCATAGTGAATAACTTCTTTAAAAATTAATTATATTTGTAGCAATACTTATCAGAAATAAAAAATATTTTACTTTGAATGATATAGTTTTTGACAGAATCTCGCTTGATGAAGGGTTATCCCAGAGCATAGTCTACAGCATTTGCCAGGACTCAACCGGATTTATCTGGTTTGCAACCCAGGAGGGTCTTAATAAATTCGACGGCTATAAATTCAGAGTTTATAAGAACAATAAAGATGATCCTAACAGCCTTGCCATAAATTATGTGTCGGCATTGTTTGAAGACAGAGAGGGTGTTTTATGGATTGGCGGAATGAATGATAATTTGAGCAGGTATGATAGGTTAAATGATAATTTTCTAAATCTTAATCTGGACAATGATCCTGAAATAATGTCAAGCACTGTAATCACCTCAATTGTGCAGGATTCAGACGGTATCTTTTGGATTGGTACCTGTGACGGCGGATTAAAAAGATACGATAAGAAAAAACATACTATCGAGCATTTAATTAAAAAAAACGGTAATGAACTTTTTTTTGATAAGCAGGACATCTCCTGCCTTCTGTCAGACAGCAGCGGAAATGTCTGGATTGGTACAATGACTGAAGGATTATACTGCTATGAAAAAAAGAGCGATAGGATTTTGAAATATTCAGAAATGGTCAGGACTGAAGAAAATTTATCCAACAATAATATAACGGCGCTTTTTGAAGACCACAACAGAAATCTCTGGATTGGAACAACAAATGGCGTAAACTTCCTCGATACGTCAAATGTTTTTTTAAAAAAATATTTTTGTAAGCCGGAATACATTTTTAATTGCAGGGTTTCATCAATTACACAGGATGCTAAAAAAAATTTATGGATTGGAACAAAAAACTGGGGATTGATCAGGTTTACAGATGACAACTGCTATAATGTGTATAAACATGATCCGAATCATTTAAACAGCTTAAGCGGTAATTCTATTTATTCATTGTACATAGACCGCACAAACGTGCTCTGGATTGGAACGGTAACGGCGGGTATAAATAAAATTGATTGTGGTAAAAAACTTTTTTACAATATTACCAAACTCAGTTCCGGAAATTCTACATTCAATATGGAAAATGTCCGGACAATATATAAGGACAGTTTAAATCAGCTTTGGATTGGTACATCAAAAAACGGAG
>JBBRTN010000062.1:0-8012 GCA_038244395.1 Ignavibacteria bacterium | reverse complement strand
ACTATGATCGGAACTTATGCGGCGCTGACCAGCGATAAGAATGCGACAATTAATGCAATAAATATTTATGAGCCGGATAAAAATTATAAACTGACTGATGAATATCCTTTCAGCTCGGAGAGAAAGATGAGCATGATACAGGCATCTGACGGACATAAAAAAATTACATTCATTCTCGGAGCTTATGATGTATTAAGTAAAAAGCTAAGTGAAAAGAATAAAGAAAAGTGCAGAAAAATATTCGAAGAAAACAAGCTAAGCATTTACAGGAATGTATTTTTTGGTAAAGTGAAAACCGAAGATTCACTGGAGACTGTGAAGCAAAATTTTGAATTGTCTGAGATCGAACCTATTTGCATAATTTCAATCACGGATAAAATAAGGGACGATGTATTTGATGCGATAAAACTTTTTGAGAATAACGGGATAAAGATAAAGATTCTGTCGGGGGATTCGGCGAAGGCAATACAGGAAGTCACGAATGAAATCGGCTGGAATATAAAAGACAGCGATATGATATCCGGAGACGATCTTGATAAAATTTCAGACGAAGAATTCAGAAAAGTGGTACTGGATAATGTAATCTTCGCGCGGCTGAAACCTGAGCACAAGCTCCGTATAATCAAGACTCTGAAGAAAGAGAAAATTTATACTGCAATGATCGGAGACGGCGTTAACGATCTGCCTGCCATAAAAGAAGCAGACCTGGGAATTGCAATGGAAGAGGGGAGCAGTATTACAAAGGAAGTCGCTGATATTGTCCTGTTAAAAAATAAATTCTCTCTTATGCCTGAAATATTTGATGAAGGTAATAAAATAGTTAACTCAGTGAAAGCGGTAGGTAAGCTTTTCATTACAAAAAATTTCTTTGTCATATACATTACTCTTCTTTCAATGATCTTTTTATTTGACTTCCCGCTGACTCCCAGGAGAGTTTCCCTCATAAATCTTTTTGGAATAGCGCTTCCGGCTTTTATTATTACCCTTAAGAATACAGACATTGAGAAGACTATGGACTTTATGAAAGACCTCTTTTCGTTTGTCATTATTTCGGCTTTGATAATAGTATTTGCCGGATATCTCGGTATTTATTTTGCAGAAAAATTTCATATCGTTGGCAGGAAAGACATTGAAATGGTAATGCTCACGATAATGATTATCACAAATATTGCGAATTATTTTTCGATCGTTTTGATAAAAGACGGAGGGAATAAACTTACGTATATATTATATGGATTTATCATCTTAGTCTCTTATATTTTTCTTTCGGCAACGCACATTGACTCGGGTATAATAATGCTGATTAAAGAATTTTATGAAATTGATTTTGTGAGACCTGATTTATGGCCGTTAATATTGGTAATAAGTCTGACAAGCTCGGTAGTATTATTCTTAGCTCAGAAATACAGGGCTAAAATTAATGAATCCACGTTTACAGTGATTAAAAGCTAAGAGTAAGAAAAAGCTGCTGAATTTTAATAAGCATAATAAAGTTTTGAATTTCAAAATCAAACCACAATGAAAATGAAAAAAAAATATTTCTTGTTACCTGCATGGGTAATGGTTATGACACTAACTGTAAGCTGCTCCAGAATAACAAGCCAGAATTTAAATAATCAAAACTCTCAAATTAAAAGTGAAGGAAATAAAAACTTGAACAAAAATATTTACGACTTGTCAGTAAAGAATATGGACGGAGAAACAGTAAGCCTTTCTGATTATAAGGGTAAAGTACTTTTGATCGTGAATGTTGCATCCAAGTGTGGATTTACACCTCAATATGAAGCGCTCGAAAGCATTTACAAAAAGTATAATGGCAAAGGATTCGAGATATTGGCTTTCCCGTGTAATGATTTCGGTGAACAGGAGCCCGGAAGCGATGATGAGATAAGAACCTTTTGCGAGAGTAAATACAATGTAACTTTTCCGTTGTTTGATAAAATTCAGGTATTGGGTGATAGTAAAAGTCCTCTTTATGATAGGCTCATAAATAATTCAGAACCTGCAGGAGATATAGGATGGAACTTTGAAAAATTCCTCATAGATAAAAACGGTGACATAGTCGCAAGATACAAAAGTAAAATTAAACCGGATTCAGAAGAGATTACAACTGCAATAGATACTGAATTATTAAAGTAGATTAAATCTTCCCCGGTTTTTCAGTTAATTAATAATTAATATTTAGTAATAAAAAAAAATGCACAGAAAAAATTTTCTCTGTGCATTTTTTATTTTGTGAATAAAAATTTTTATCTGAGCACTACAAGTTTTTGAATCTGGGTTTCTGATTTGGAATTATCTACACTTATTAATTTATAAAAATAAGTTCCGTTTGCAATGAAGTCCCCGTCATCATCCTTGCCGTCCCACGGGATCTGATTTAATCCGATAATAACAGGATAGCTTATCTCTTTAATTTGTCTTCCGGATGCAGTATAAATTCTTATTTTAAATTGATCCGGTGTTGCCGAGCCTGCGAGATTAAAAATAAAATTCGTCTGATCTTTCATCGGGTTTGGATAATTATACAGGTCCTTAACTAATAATTCATCACTTACAATAACATCAAAGGAAGCTGTATCGGAATTATCCGAATCAAGACGATACACTACCGAGAGTTTATTCTGTCCGGTATTCAGCACAGGATAAAAGAGGACAGAATTATCATTACCCGAATTTGCATTATCCTTATCAAGAATTTTCAGAACCGGGTTAAGATTTCCGTTCATAAAATACGGAACATACCTGTCATTTATTTTTAATGACATCTGTGTGGTATCCGAAATTAAAGATTTGGATAGATCTTTTCCTGAGAGATCAACTTTAATTTCCGGCTTAGACCTTACATAATCTCCGCTCGTGAGCAGCTGACCATCTGTAAAAACCTGAACGACAGTTAAAGGATTGTTTCGGTCTAATTTAAAAGACATATCAACATTGTTGTTATAAGTATAGACTTCATTGTTTTGTCCTTTAGGTTTTAGTTCGACATAAATTATCATACTGTCCCTGAAGTAGGGAAGGATAAGGTGGTTATTGTAAGCAATACTGCTGTCAGGTTTTATAGTATAAGAAAGAGTATCCGATGAAATAAAGTTAGCGCTTGAAATAGTTCTTTTGTAAACATTGGCAATTATTCCTGCCAAATTTGAGAAGCCTGCATTATGATAGATGAAACCGTATTTTAAATCAGAGCCGGGCTTAAATGTGGAAAGTAATTTCAAAGAATTCATGTCCCATGTAAGTTCGCCCGGCGCAGTATAATTTACCTTTACTGTATTTAATATTGATGACAGGTTTCCGGATGCAGTATCAATATTAATCTTAGCAACAAAATTTAATTTAGGATACTGATAAGCATTGACAGAGCTTAAGTCACTGAATGTATTATTTTGTAAATTAGAAAACAGTAACGTCTGCAGGTTATTAGGGTCAATGCCGTAAACATCAAACATTATTGTGCTGTTAGGATACAGACTGCGTGTCCATGATAAATCAGACCATGACTGTGCAGGACCCACTATCGTCGAAGCAGTACCGGAAGTTCTTTTGAATTTAACCGTAAGGGAACTAAGTGATTCAGTCCAGTGATCACAGCTGACACATCCCGGTGCCGGTCTGCAGCAGGGATCAAACATTTCTGAAACCTGTGCATGTGTTGCGCCCAGGTATCCTATAAAACTCCAGGTATGAAAATAACTTAATATTCCGATAGAGTCGCAATAGATACTTCCGAATTGTTTTAATTTGGTTTTTGCCGCCGCCGTTAAAGTTCTTCCGCCTGCTACATAGGATGCATTTAAAAGCATGAGATACTGTGTCGAGTCAAAAGTATTCAGGAATGTAACCAATGAATCCGATGATGTAGAGGATGTCATTTTCAGGTTTTTAAACTGCATAATGTTTCCGTTTAACTTCTTGACTTTTAAAAGACAAAGACCTGTGTTCAGTCCGGCATCAATATTTATGTTTTTATTACCAACACTGAAATAAGATGATTCTTCAGCATTACTGCCAAATGAACGCACAAAAAGATTTGCATCATACTGACTTAGCTCGACTCCGATGCTGCCGTATTCTGTATTCCCGAAATCTGTTAATGAATACTGATTCTTATTTATTTTATATATTGTGGTATTCGATGTAGGCGGCGCGTCCGAACGCTGTTTTGCATCCTCAATCATCTGAGGAAGACTATTGTTGTAAATAAAATTCTGAACCGCAGACCATCCTGAAGAATCATTATTTATTATACAGTTTGTTCTCCAGAAGAAAATTTTATTATTGATAAGAAGAGGTACAGAGGTCTTGAATTTTGTTGATAGTCCCGACTGAGATGTAGTTGCAAAGGTTCTGATAAGCGGTGAATTGAAAAGAGAACTGGTATCAAGCTGTAAAATAACTTTAATGCTATTTTGATATGTATTTAATCTCGGATTTAATGCGACAAACAAAACACTGTCGGTATTTACTAAAGAGTTATTTACAGGTTTTAAAGGAATACACGCTACATTCTTTACAGGAATATTTACTGTAATAGAGTTATTAGTCTTGAGCTCAAGTGGATACCAGTTGCCATTGTCAAGCGTAACTACGGCTTTGTAGGTTCCTACAGAATCAAGTTTAAAAGTATATTTTAAAGAATCCAAAAGTCCAAAATTTCTGAAGACTGAATCCTTGTAAGAATAATTTTGACTGTTTTTTTGTATTTGAATTCTTACCTTACACGAATCAGCAGTCAGACCCAGATTTTTCGGATAGACCGATAAAGTCAGATCTTCGCCGATATTCGGAAAATTATTTGATAATTTAAAATCCGAATTTGTAATAGCAAACTCCGGTCTTATGGGTAATTTTAAATTTGCTGCAGGGTCTCCAAGAAAAGTGTAACAATTAATAGTATGTCTTATACTGAAAGAAAGTGAGTCCTTGGACATATAAGTCTGAGCGTATTTAGTCATATCACCTATTCGCCGCGTTGTATCAAATTTTATAGTGGAGACAATATAAGTCCCGTAATCATTACCGTACTGCGAATAGCTCCAGCCGGTAGTCCCCACAAATCCTATAGCTCCTTTATCATTCAGGTAGAGCATTCGTTCCCCGAATCCCCTGTAGTCAGCTTTTGAATTTTCGCCTGTAAAACATGTGAGACTTAATATCAGGGGCAACTTGTTTCCGTTAGTTAATGTGTTCGGATCATTCATTGCGATTTCCCAGTCATGGCTTCCCGCATGTCCTCTGTAGTTTACAAAAATACTGCCTCTGCTCATATCATTCTTTACAGAGTCCCTAATATTAAATGTCTGACCGCCTGAGGTATCTGTACGGTAAATTTTATGAGCATCACCCGATATATCCGGCGGTGTAATATATCCGTCAATCTCGATATTGGATTTCAATTGATGAGAGCCCTGCTCTGCAAGAGTTCCGCCTCCGGTAATATAAATAAAATCTTTCATCCAGTCATCGGGAGTCTGACTTTCATATGTGATAAGTTTATCAATCATAGTCTGAGCTTCGGAAGGATAATATGCCGGGAGCCTGCCGATTCCGATTTGAGTGTAGTAACAAAACGTTCCGATTTTAAAATTTGCAAAATATCCGTCAGAAGGGGGATAGCCGTAGGTCGGTACTAGATTCTGATAATAAGCCGAAGTTGATAAATTCTTTTTAGGATCAAGTGACGCTCTTCCAAGAAGACAGATAAAACGGAGCTTTGGAAGCTGCCATGTATCATATACATTCTTCGTAAAATTCCGCACGGCAACAGGGTCTTCGATCCCGTAATTAAAAATGTCATAAATATCTTCTATCTCTGCCTTAAACGCCCTGTAGTTATCGTGTGATTGCCTGTAAGCTCTGAGCTGCTCTGCCTGTGAAAGAAAAAGGTTGTTATAAATTAAAAGATAATCAGCGCCGTTTGAAGATGAAACCAAATCAGGCACTAACCTTTGCTTTATCCTGATGGGTTTTTTTGTAACGTTGTTGTTTACTATTTCATATTTTCCGTTGCTCTTACCTGTAAATTTTAATGTATCCGCACTAAAACTTACATTGGTAATTTTCAGGTTGTTATTTACATCATATATATTAACAGGGCTTAAGGAACTGTAACCAGTTATTTTGAATAGCTTTGAAGTTGTATCGGTTCCTCCAAGATTTGCGGAGATTTTTTCATTTCTTATCTTAAAAATTTCCGGGTACTGAACTTCAAACAAATCTACAAACACAGATCCAGTAGTGCCGGAAGCCGGGACATATTTTAATGTGACATTATTGACTGATGCATTTGAAAGTAAGGAACTCGAGAAAGAAACGGTAGAATCAATTTTGGTAAGATCATCCGCATATAGCGTAGCTATCAGCGTTCCGTTAACACTGACCTGCAGGGTATGTTCATTAAATACTGATGTATTCCTGGTAACGGGATAAGCGAACACTCTTACTGTCGCTGACTGGGGAGCAGTGTATAACAGAGGCAAAGAAAAAGTATCGCTCAGGGACTGGTTATTAGAAAGTGTTGCCCAATACCAGCCTTCTCCCCGGAATTTTTCCGTACTCAAAAATCTGTAATCAGTTGTATTGTAGTTTTCTCCCTGTGAATAAAAATAATCTCTCTCGAAATGCAGAATGTCATTGAAAGAAGGGTTCGGAAAATTGACAGCAGTTGAATAAGTGGGAATTGTCATGCGGACACCGTTTGCTCCGCCCCAGTCAACCCAGTAAACGTTTGTATCGGAATACTGATTAAAATATTCGTTAGTCGTATAAGCAAGCACGTTATTGTGATCATATGTAATCGTCAGCCCTCCGTAATTACGGACCCCATAAAAATCAAAATAATCATTTGCATCAAATGATCCGTCCTGTTCGCCGTTGAAATAAACCGGCACTTGATTTCCTTTGTTATAAACCTTGACCGTCCTCGGATCTAATCCTGCTGTATTTATACCCGCATTAGTAAAATCTGTTTTATTGATCCTGTAAATTCCGTCATCTGAAACATACATTTTCAGATATGTCTTATTAGGACTTATCCAGTTATAATTTTGGGAGAAGGAATTTTGAAAATTAAATACACAGAGAATAAAAAATAGAATTATTTTTTTCATAATATATAATAAATAGATTGTTTTTAATTTTGGGCAAAGTAATTATCATTGCCCGGACTTTTCATTCCGGGCATGAATTTTATTTTTGAAATATCTTTTTGTCTACCTTAAAACTACGAGTTTTTGTATTTGTGATTCGGAATTATTTGACCCGGATACAGATTCGTTTGGAGTTACCAGTTTGTAAAAATATGTGCCGTTGGCGATAAAATCACCGTCATTATCTTTGCCATCCCAGAGTATCTCGTTATACCCGATATTAACCGGATATTGGATTTCTTTAATCAGTCTTCCTGAAACCGTATAGATTTTTATTCTAAAATTTTCAGGCGTTACCGAGCCTGCAAGGTTAAATATAAAACTAGTTTTATTCTTCATTGGGTTAGGATAATTGTAGATATCCTGCACAAGAAATTCATCACTTACAATTACATCATATGAAATGGTGCTTGTGAGATTGTCACCTTTAAGGTCTCCGCTCTGAGCATCTTTATAAATTACTGAAAGCTTATTTGTACCGCTCTTCAATTCGGGATAATAAAATATTGATACATCATTAACATCACTGCCTGTTCCGGGAGCGTCATTTAAATTTTTATTGTAAACTGTCTTTAACACCGGATTAAGTTTTCCGCTTATGAAATAAGGGATATACTTGTCATTAAGTTTTAATGAAACCTGTGTGGTATCATTCAAACTCCGGGATATTTTAGAAGGAATATTATCAGTAAGATTAATTTTGATTTCCGGATTTTTCCTGACATATTCGCCGTTACTTATGGCTTTTCCGTCACTTAACACCTCTACCTTTGAGGAAACAATTGATGGAGCTGCGATGGCTGTTAATTTAATTTCGGCAGAGTTATTAAATGTATAAAATTCATTGTATCTGCCTTT
>JBBRTN010000061.1:0-8069 GCA_038244395.1 Ignavibacteria bacterium | reverse complement strand
TTATAGGTAATTGAATATTCTTTATTTCCGGCAGTCTTTTTTCCATCATCATATTATAAAATTCTTCCTTGCTCATTCCCGTAATCTTTAAATAATATTCCAGTGACTCCGGGATTTCACTGTCGAATTTTTTCGAAAGCTCAAATCCTTCCTCTCTCGAAAGTAGCCCGTTCCTTACATCTATGCTGGCCTGAAATGTCGACCTTCCGTATCCGCGTTTCAGATAGTTTGTAAAATCATGCATGCCCGGCATTATACATTCTGCGCTTTTATATCCCTTATATGTTCCCTCTATCTCGGTTTCTTTCCATGCGTATGTGTCGCGTACAAACTCCATCTGTCTTTCATCATCCCAGAAAAGATAATCTCCAAGATGCATCAGTCTTATTCCCGCTTTCTCAAGCTCTTCCATTGTAGGAAAGAAAAAAGGCTTCATGTCTTTTTCAGAAATATAATCGCAAACCATTTCCATCGGTTTACTCTTGGTTGAAACTTTAAGAAGATAGTCAGCATCAAATTTCATCAACGGATTTTTATATGTCGAACGGCCGGAGGCTTCTGCAATTGATTCACCGAATATTAAAAGAGGAATGTTAAATCTCACCGCCGCCTGAAGGGAAAAAACTCCTACACCTGCATGACAGTGCCAGCATGTATCTCCTATCATTTCAAGAGAACGCTTTGCCAGCCGGTTCACAAGATCCCTGTTTGGAGTAAACATTATATGGTCAACATTAAACTTCTCAAGTGAATTCATAAGATTATACCAGCCCGTCTCGCTGAACCAGTTGTGACTGAATGTTACAGCAAGCGGTTTCATCCCGTAAACTTTCGTCAGCACATGCAGCTGAAACGTGCTGTCCTTGCCTCCGCTTATCGGGACTATACAATCGTAGTTATTTCCTGAATTTGCTTTTGCCGTATTCAAAATGTCCCTCAGCTCCCTTTCTTTCTCTACCCAGTTAATGTGAATCTTCTGCTCCGATGACTGACATGCCTGGCAAATACCCATTTCATCAAACTTCACCAGCTCCTGTGTCATCGGGATGCAGCACCTTATACAGTACCGGACCCCCTCCATTTGCGGCTGCCCGTAATTCTTATCTCTCATGATTTATTTATTTTTCTGTTTAAATTTTTTTAAAATCTTTTTTTAATATTGAGTAAATAGCTGCGTTTAAATATTTCCCTTCCTTAAAAAGGATTTCTCTGAGCAATCCCTCTTTCTTCATTCCCATTTTTTCGCACACTCTTATCATGCCTGTATTTTCAGTTGTCTGACCTGATGAAATCCTGTTTAAATTTAATGTGTTGAATCCGTAATCAATCATAAGACGGTAAGCTTCGCTGCCTACTCCTTTATTCCAGTATTTTTTGTCTCCTATTAGTATCGCCAGCTCCGCCGACCTGTTTATTCGGTCGATTTTTTTTATCGCAATATTTCCTATATGAGAATTATTTTTTCTCCACCTTATTGCAAAAGCAATTTCATCTCTGCTGTTCTCCAGATTCTTTATATAAGCCAGTGTTTTCGATTTTGTATTTGGAAATGTAGCGTGCGAATTGTCCCTGCAGACTTCCTTATCATTTAACCAGTCAATGTATTTCACGGAAATATCTTCTTCCAATAATGGCGAAAGATAAATTTTTTCTCCGGTAAGAAATGCGTTCTTCATCAGCTTCTCTTAATTCAAATTTAATTCGTTCAAAATAACTCTAACACTGTTTTCTATTCCACCCTGAAAAGTATAATGCGACGCATTAATTTCATTAGGGTTTCCGTTCATGATCAATCTGTGAATTTCATTTTCGTCTGCATTGACTATTTCTATTCCGGCGTTTCTCATTGCCAGGCTCAGGGAATTTCTTACCGGCACTATATTTAAACTGATTGTCCGCTTATTCATTGATACAGCCTCAAACATTGCAATTGTGTTGTAGCCAATTACTACTCCCGATTCAATCAATAATTCTTCCAGCGATTTATCCCTGTCTGCAAATTTAATCTCAAGCTTAACCGTATTATGTGAATTGTGTGAATTGATTAAATTAATTATCTCCGTTGATTTCTCTTCCGAAGGATGAAGCCTGATCGTCAGTGATAGCACAGCGTCTTTTTCTTCCGATACTTTCTTTAATGCTTCTGCCACTATTTTCAGAGGATGCACTTTATAATCCTTTATGCCTATGATATGCAATGGCTGCGAGAGAAAGAGAAAATTATTTGCCGTATCAAAATGCTTAAACACTGATGCGGGTTTTTCATCAATTTCATCAATCTCATCAGTCTCATCTGGCAGACAGCTATGATTAAACAGTTTGTCGAGATACGGGTGTCCGGTAACAATTATTTTTTGTGATGGAAATTTTTCTTCCGCCATTTCTTCCTTTGTTAATTCATCCATCACACAAATTATGTCTTTCATTTCTTCAATAGAATAAGAAGCGTAAAGCCATCTCCTGGAATAATCTTTCCAGAAATCAAGAATGACTACACTCTTAATATTCCTCTCATTTGCTGCATTCCTTATATGCTGCTCTGCATTGCCGCCGCCTGTTCCGGTAATTATCATATCCGGGGAAGTTTCATCCATGATTTTCTCCGCCTCTTCCATACTGATATGTGATTCTAATTTATTGAAGTTAATTTTATCTTTTTCCAAAAATCTTTCGCTGAGCTTTCCGGAATAAATTTCGAGCTTTATATTTCCCTCTGTACTTAACCTGCTTATCAATGAGCTGACTGCCAGTCCTCCTCCGGGATCATCAAATGCAAGCAAAAGTTTCTTCTGCATTTTTATGCTAAGACTGCATTTTTTAATTCATACTCTTTAAGGTCCGGTACACATTCGTAAACTTTCTCGTATGCGTTCACTACATCCTCAAGGTCTCTCTTCGAAAAACTTGGTCTCATATATTCGTGTGTGAACACTTCTTCATAAAACATTTTTTCCGTTACGGGACATAATCCTTTTTCATAAGAAACATTTCCTTCGTAGCGCGGACAGTTGAAGGAACACTTGTGCAGTCTTTGCTGGTATATCGGCTGAAGATACAACGGCGGCGCAAAGCCGCAGCCGATAATCGGAGTTGATTCTCTCAAAACCATTGTAGGAAGCTCTGCCTTCATAGCATCAATAAAGGTATTTCTGTGAACTCCTATAATGTCTTTCTTAAATTTAAATGTCTGCTGATAATATACATGCCTGCATCCTTCCCTTACTACCGGAGGGATTATCCCTGCAAGCTCTCCTAATATTTTCGAAAGATAATTTGCATTTGAAATTCTACGGTCGATTAAACCGGGAAGCTTCTTAAGCTGCTCTATGCCGACAGCAGCTTCCATCTCGGTCATCCTGTAGTTAAATCCAAAAGTGTTCCATAAATCCTTTGTCTTCTTTCCTTCTACTACTGCTTCGCCGTGATTTCTTATCAGCTCAACTTTCTCCGCAATCACCGGGTCGTTTGTTACTATCATTCCGCCTTCGCCTGTATGAATATGCTTGTGATAATTCAAACTGAATATGCCAACATCTCCGATTGTTCCTACATATTTTCCTTTGTAAGTGGACATGGGTGACTGGGCGCAATCTTCTATTACTTTCAGATTATGTTTTCGCGCTATGGTCATTACTTCATTCATATCAGTAGGATGTCCGCAGATGTGAACTATCAGAATTGCTTTCGTTCTCGGTGTGATATTTGCTTCAATGCTTTTCGGATCAAGACAAAATATATCTTCATCAATATCGGCAAACACAGGCACAGCCCCGTAAATCAGCGGTGCTATTGCTCCGGCAGTCATTGTATATGGCGAGACAATTACTTCATCTCCCGGTCCGATGTCACACGCACCGATGCATGCAAAAAGTCCCGATGTATTTGAATTTACCGCAAGACAATATTCCACTCCAAATGCTTCCGCCCAGTCTTTTTCAAACTGCTGTACTGTCGGACCTCCTTTGAAATCTTTATTCCATGAACCTACATACTGCGAAAGATTTCCCGACTCGATGACTTTCATAACGGCGATCTTCTCCTCCTCGCCTATTGTATTGCTTTGAGGAAAAATTTTGGTTCGCACCGGAGTGCCTCCTAGCAATGCTAATTTTGACATATCTTTTTCTCCTTAATTCTGTTGATTAATTCAAAAACTTTTATTGAATTCGATGCAGGTGATCTCAGTTTTTCTTTTTTACTTATTGCTTTATAAATATTTTCGACTGCATTTGGCAAAGCCTTCGCAAACTGTATAGGCTTGGTTTCATATAATTCATATGCGGAATATCCGCGAAATATTTTATTTTCAACGACTTTATATTTTTCTATTTCATTCCTGTAATTTATTTTTACTCTGCCTTTTGTCCCGATGAAATCCACTTCAGCAAATGAAAGCTTTGTTGGATTCATTGCAATGAATCTTACTTCAGGTCCGTTTTTATAGATCATATCAAAACTGTAAGAATCATCCCGCTTACTGAGTCCTTTCTTTACCGAGACTTTAAATAAATTCTTTTCAGTTTCACCAATGTACCAGTTTATCAGATCGAGATAATGCGAAGCGTTATGGATCAATCCGCGTGAATAATAAAATGTGATTGATTCGATTTCACCAATCTTCTTTTCATCTATTATTTTTTTTATATCTTCAAACTGTTCAAGAAATCTTCTTGTAAAATTTACCTGCAGAAGAATCTTCTCCACAGAATAATGTTTTGATATTTTTTCAACATCATCCAGATTAAGTGAAAGCGGCTTCTCACAAAAGACCAGCCGTGGCTTGTACTTTATAACATTTGCCAGTATCCCATAATGCGATTCATCATTTGTAGCAACAACTATTACATCCGGTCGTAATTCAGCACACATCTTTTCATAATCACTGAACACCTTCACTCCGAAATCATGATTGATTATATCACGAATCTTTTTTTCCTTATCGGCAATTCCCGTTACTTCAAAATATCCTGAATCCCTGAATGCCCTGAAATGAGTTAGTGCGCCGGTGATCTTTTTATTATAATCAAAAAGAAATCCTATATCCCCGCACCCTATTATTACTGCTGAAAGTTTATCCAAGATTTGAAACTGTTTTCTGAACCGTTCCTGAATTTATTTCAGCTATGCTTCTATTCACATCCAGAAAGTTTAAAATGTCTTCAAGATTAAAATCTTCTTTAACTTTTTTTAACCTACTATAGATTTTTTCTATCACTTCAAAATCTTCCGCCGTATCAAGACACAGCCTTGGATTATATTCCCGTTTCCATTTATCCGGAACGGGTACATTGTGTAGCTTGAATTTGTCCTTACCTGTCCTGAAAAAATAAAGTGAAACGTGCTCCCTGTCTTCGGCATCATCTGTAATTTCACTTATGTGCTTCAGGTCTTTAAAAGAAAAAACTCTTACATCCATGCCGAGCGGAATTTCGCGTACTGAATTTTCTACATATCCTATGTTCGTTACATAATCATATGCAGGATAATTATTTATGTATTCGGAGATTACTGAATCTGCAACTTCCGCATCTATTAATGTACAGTCTCCGGTTATCTCCACTATCACATCACCACCCGAAGATTCGACTGCTCCGACAACCCTGCCAAGAACATCGTCCTCACTTCCCCTGTAAACTCTGATCCCTGTTTTTTTCCCAAGCTCTTCAATTTTTTTGTCAAGAGGATTTACTGTGGTTGCAATTATTATTTCATCTATTAATTTCGATTTTGAAAGTCTCTCGATAAGAATCTGAAGAGTGGGCTTACCGTCTATTTCCATCAATACTTTTCCCGGAAGGCGGCTGGAGCCCATCCTCGCTTCTATTGAAGCCACTATCTTTTTTCCCTTGTTCAAGTATTATTTCTGATAAAGGAATGTCGAATCAACATCGTCATTAAAAGTATATTTGTATTTCTCTTCTTTCAGAAGTTTTAAATCGGGGAATATATCCTTGTATAATTTTGCAAAGTCCCTCTTCCATGCAATATTATTCTGACCGTGATAGTTTTTTATTTCGGTAATTTCATCCGCATAATATTCACTCCCGTAAATAAATTTATTTGAGCATCTTACAATTTCCTTTATTGCCTTGCTGATCTCATTTGGATTGATATGAATTAAAACCCTGTTAGAGAAGACCATATCAAAGTAACCGTCTTTAAACGGAATGTCATAAGCAGTTGCCTGTATAATGTTCATGCCCTTTGTACGCTGCTTTGCAAGCTCCACTGCATGCGGCTGGAGCTCAATGCCGTAAAGATTTTTGAAACCCATCTCCTGAAGATTTACAAGCTGTAATGCAATGTTGCATCCCACCTCAAGAATTTTAATTTCCCTGTCAAGGTCTCCTATAAACTCTTCATTCATTGCTGTCCGGGAAATTCCTATATCACTTACGTACACTTCATCGAGAGCCTTGTTGTCAAAATCATTTCTGAAATTATATTCTTCTCCGAATTTTGTTTTCCAGACTTCTTCCTGTGATGTTTGTTTCATTCCTGCTTCCTCTTTTTTATTATTTTTAAATGTTTTTTTATTCGATCATCTTCCATTTCAGAATTGTGTCTTCATCTATGTCCGCTATTGCTTTTTTTCCGATCACATCGTCAATGTATTTAGGACTGATCCCGCTTGCAGGTCTCTTGTATGTCAGATGCTCTGAATTTAAAACTTCACCTTAATTTATTTTCTTTGCGGCAACAAGACTTCTTCTTGCATTTTGTATCGCCTGCTCTTCAGTTGGCAAAGGCTTCTTTTTAAAATCACCTATGAGTGTAAAAATTCTTTCCATGTCACTGAAAAAATATTTTAAATCATCCTCATCCATGGCGTGATAGTGATCATTTCCCGGCAATGCTTTATCAAATGTAAAATGTTTTTCTAAAATTACCGCGCCGAGAAGTGCCGCCGTTTTTAAGACCTCCATCGTTCCGGGCAGAGTATGGTCAGAGTATCCCGGTACTGCTTTAGGAAATTTTTTCTTCTGATCAAGTATCATCCCCAGATTTGCATTCTCATCGAGTGTCGGATAATTCAGGACACAGTGAAGAAGGCTCAGCGGGTTTCCTGACTGTTCAATAAGTTCAACTGCCTGTTGAATCTCCCAGACCGCAGAAGCGCCGGTTGACAATATTATAGGCTTGCCGAATTTACAGATATGTTTTATAAATGGAAAATTTGTAATATCGGAAGAAGATATTTTAAAGACAGGCATGAGGTCATTCAAAAAATCTGCGGAAGATATATCAAAAGGAGTAGACAGAAATTCAATTCCCGCCTTATCGCATTCTGTTTTTAAATTTTCATATTCTTTTTTCTGGAACTTATCATATTTTTTAAATAAATCAAATTGGTTTTTTGTCGTCTCCATTCCGGTATCCCAGTATGAAGGACTGTCTTTGACTGTCAGAGTCTCGGCTTTATATGTCTGGAATTTTATTGCATGAGCTCCTCCCCGGCCAGCTTCGTGAATGAGCCTCTTTGCCAGATCCATCTTACCCTCGTGATTCACGCCTGCTTCCGCTATCACATAAGGCCTGTTTATTATATCAGGGTTGTAGTTCTTGAAAATGTTAAGTATATCCATCTCTAAAAATTATTTAGCATATGATAAAAAATATTTGAAACATTTATACCGGAATAAATCATTTTCATTCTTTTATTTTCAATTTCATTATTTCAAATCAAAAAAATTACCATGCAGTCCATCCGCCGTCTACTCTAATATTATCACCCGTTACATAGCTCGATGCGTCAGACAATAGAAAAATTAAAGCACCGGCAACTTCATGATTGTAACTCATTCTCTTCAGAGGAGAAAAGTTAGAAAAATTTTTTTCAAATGAGTCTTCATGATTATTCCATACACCGTGAGGTGTTATTTGATTTACACGCACCCCTTTTTCAGCCCAGTAAGTTGCCAGATACTGCGACAAAGCCATGACGCCTCCTTTTGATGCGGAGTATGCAGCAGGGCATCCTAAGCTTGTGCCTTTATATAAATTCTGATTCGGCGCGACGACAGAATATGTCGAAGGCATGTTAACAATAGAGCCGCTTCCTTTTTCCG
>JBBRTN010000060.1:0-8099 GCA_038244395.1 Ignavibacteria bacterium | reverse complement strand
GAATCGAATTTGATGCTGTTCAAATCAACAAATGCAGGAGCTAATTATTTCTTAGAAGGAGGAACGCTGAATACGAGTTTAAATCAGATAACACTTAACAATATAAATTCTTTTCAAAGATACACTGCAGGAAGCGGAGTCGGAACATTAAATCTAACGGCTTCAATAGAAGGTTTATATAATGTTGCAACTTCAAAATTAGTCATAAGAGATTCAATACTGGTACAGCTTAGAAGTACGAGCTCACCGTTTAATGTAATTGATTCGGCAAGAGGAGTTCTTGATTCTGTAACGCTGACTGCAAACCTGCGGTTTACAGTGGCTCCGACGGACACTTATTATGTCGTTATTAAATCCAGAAATACGATTGAGACATGGAGTAAAACAAGCGGAGTAATTTATAATTCAGGCGGCACAGCAAGCTATAACTTTACAACTGCTGCGACGCAGGCGTACGGAAATAATATGGTTCATCTCGGAACGAAGTGGTCAATATATACCGGTGATGTGACTCAGGACGGATCGGTTGATCTTGCTGACCTGGCAATAATTGATAATGACGCTGCAAATTTTACATCCGGTTATGTGGTGAGTGATCTGAACGGGGATTATTTTGTAGACATTAATGACGCTGCTCTTGCTGATAATAACGCGTATCAGTTTATATCAAAAATAACTCCATAAAAATATGTTGTCATAATGTTACGGGCGGCAGGTTCTCACCTGTCCCCGTAACTTATTTTATTTTATTATCATTTCATCTGCCTTTTCTTTAAGCCAGTTCTTAATGCCAAACTGGTTTATCTTTATTTTTTCAATTTCAATCTTTATCCGTTTAATATTATAATTAATCTCTTCAGTAGGAAAACTTGTTTTCAATTTTATGAATTCGTTTATTATTCTAAGATAATTGTAAAAGGATTCTTTATATTCATCGACTATGGATTTCTCTCTTGTAATGTAGTGCCTGAAAGCATCTATCATGGAAAAAGCCTGTTCATAAAATCCCTTTTCAAAATAGATCTGAAGCAGGATAATCTTTACCTGCAGCTTTATGAGAAAATTCGGAAAATTTGTCTTCGAAAAAAGCTCCATTGCCTTATCAAGATTTCCTTTTCTGTAATTGATATAGCCATAGCAGAAATTCAATGTGCTTTCCTTTTCTTCTGTCAGGAGATGATTAAATTCATTTATATACATTTCAGCCCATTCGTATTCATCAACTCTTACTGCAATCTTTACATGATTCAGGAAATCCGGATACAACATTTTTCCGAGAATGATTGTCCCGCGGTCGTAGTTTTCCTTTGACAAAAGAAAATGTTCCCTCATAAAATCGGTCCTTCCCTCCATGTTGAATACGTAGGCGCAGTAGCTGGCCATATGAAGGAACAGCATATACCTGTCATTGCTGTTGAGCTGTTCAAAGTGTTTATCCTTAAGTTTCTTTAACTCGAAAAAATATTTTTCTTTTACTTCTTTTACAAGCAGTATGATATTATAATAAATAAGAAGTGTAGGATTATCCTGGTCAGGATTTTTCTTCAGGTAATCCATTATCTCATCGAACATCTTCATATTAAATTTATAATTGTTCTGCTGTTTTTCGTGCAGCATAATATTGTAATATTTTAACAGCCTGATTATTGAATAAGTCAGGAAGTGATCAAGCTCTTTCTGAAAAAATTCCAGGCGTGAATCCGGGTCTTTGGGAATTTGAAAAGAATGAGATTCTTCGATCAGATCAAGAGATTTTAAAATAAAATCTTCATCTTTGACAACGGATTTTTCGAGGTTCTTTCCGAACGCTTTGTGAGCCTGTTCAAAAAGGTGGTCAAGATTTCTTTCCCTAAGCTGCTCAAGCAGAAACTTTTCATTAACTGAGGAAAGATCCCTGTAACTCAAAAAAGCCAGATATTCCTTCCCGAGTTTAAGAAGGTCCGAAATAATATTCTTGATTTTATAATAATCAAATTTTTCACCCGGAAAAATTTTCTTAAACGCAATCTCCTGAGTCAGCTTTTCGCTTCCAAATTCAGGATAAAATTCTTTTAAGAAACCAAGCAGAGCTATGACCTTTTTATTTTTATTAAAGACGGGAGAATTTACAAAGTCTTTAAATTCCCGGAATTCTGAAGTGGACAGAGTCTTGATTAATCTGATTAATTTTGTATTCAGCATGGGAAAAAGTTTACATTAATTTTCTTTGCACGATTCATAAAAAGCGAAATATTAATAGGAAAATAAAAATAAATTAAAAAATTCTTAAAATAACCATAGAAATTTTCTAAAAAGGGATTCAGATAAATTAAAAAATATGTTGAAATTCTAATAAAAACGAACATCTGTGCGATTTTTTCATTCTGGATTTTCTAAAAACGGAAATATCTTTCTTTGACAAAATAATCTGATAAATATATTTTTGAATCAATGGCGAAACGATGTTACAATTTTTTGAATATAAACACCTCCTACATACAAATCTAATATCAAACATCGTAACGCCATACGAACTTAACTTGATAAAAGATTAAGTTATCTCTTCACTGTATTAGGAGGTATTTTTTTAAAAAAATATGATATCATTAAAACTCTTCTGAAAGGAGAAAAATGCGAAAGTTTATAATACTTTTTATAATATCTTTACTTACACTTGTGTTTAGTTTCAATAATTCATTTAGTCAATATGCACTTAATGAAGATTTTGAATCAGGGAATTTCCCTCCTCAGGACTGGTCCAATCCGGGAAACGGAGTTTTATGGAGCAATAATTTTTACAGCGCTTACGGAAACGGAAACTACTGCGCTTTCTATGATTTTTATTCATGCGGGAACCAGGACGATTCTATGATAACTTCAGTATTTACAGCAACCGGTTCTTCTGATTCGTTATTTTTTGATTACGCATATGCGCCTTATGAATCAAACGGAAGGCTCTTTTATGACTTCCTTGATATCTATACATCTACCGACGGAGGCGATTCTTATTTGAAGTACCTTCATATTCATTGCAGAAATCTTACAACGGGTACTGGGACAAGTGATCCGTATTTCCCGAATTCTAATGAATGGGGGACATACGGAATTTCCCTTCCTTCAAATGTAAATAAAATAAAATTCGTCGCGATTAATAATTGCGCTAACAATCTCTTCCTCGATAATATAAAAGTCACAGGTACTCCTCTTCCTTATACCGATGCGGCAGTATCTACAGTTTATTCTATGGGAAGATATCCCAGGACATTCTTAACTAATGATACGATCGCCGCTAACATAAGAAATACCGGAAACCAGGATATAACAAACCTGAAGGTTTATATGACAATGACAGGCGCAAATATTTTAACCGACTCAACTACAATTTCTATTTTACCTGGTGGAGCAAATCAGATTGTGAAATTCAAAACTTTCACTCCTATAATAAACGGTAACTCCGTAGTCAAAGTAAGAATTGCTCATAACGATCAAAATCCTGATAACGATTCGGCTTTATATAATACGAATGTGAATTCAAGTTATTTTGCCTTCACAGACACATTAAATAATAATTATAGCGGAGCTCTCGGTTCGTATGACGCATTTTATATTGTTCAAAAATTCAGGGTGACAAACGGAAACTCTAAGATAACCGAAGTCAAATTAAGAATCCCTGATGCTAACTACGGTATATCCGCAGTAGATCAGATTGTAGTAGGTGTTGTCGCAAATGGTCAGGGAGTCATCAGGGCAAAATCTGTTCCTTACAAAATAAAATTATCTGACCTTGGAAATTTTATTTCATTAAAATTAACAGACCCTATTCCATATTTTCCGTTTACTAATGATTCATATTTTTATGCAGGAGGAGAATACGCAGACCCGATAGGAGTTGACTTTTATGCTGAATCTGCGAATCAAGAAGAAGACCCGCCCAGACCAAATACTTATTACTGGGGATTCAGCGGCATACAGCCCGTCGGCTCAAATATAAATCCTTATGAAATCGGAGGAAAGTATGGAATCGAAGTTCAGGTAACATCAATGCCTGCTACTGACGTTGGTATTTCAAGCCAGGGAAATTTGTTTGACCAGTATTATTCATCTACCTTAGCTCCGCAGTCAGGAAAAGTCTTTAATAATTCTTTAACAACCATAGCAAATGCAACAGTCATTAGGAAAATAACACCGGGCTCATATACAAGTTCGGTTCCCGTATCAATCATTACTAACGGTTCTGCTAATGTAACATTCTCAAATTTTACCTTCGTATCCGGGACGACCTATACAGTCAGGGATTCAATTGTTCTCTCTGGTGATGCGAACTCAACTAACAATGTAATGGTCGGAACATACACACCGAGAATCGCAAAAAATCTTGTACTGATGTATCAGAAAAGTGAGGACAGGGACAGTCTACTGCGATCCATTTTATCGGACGGAAGATACGCAAACAATTATGATACGATAAACATAAATTACACAGGTTCATTCAGACCATGGAAAATATTTTTTGAATGTCTTAAGTCAGAAAGAGATTTGCTTCCCAGAGTCAGGGATTCATTAAAATCTTTTCTTGATGCTTCAACAGGAGGAAATAAAAAAACACTCGTAGTGTTTGGAGACAAGTTGGCTCAGATAGCCGATCCATCATCCCCTTATTACAACAATGATCCTGCAGATTCAATTTTTTTAAGACAGTACCTGTAGACAAAATATGTAAGCGATAACTGGACTGCAAATATTCCTTTAAGCGGCAGAAAATTTAAGGGTAAAGGATTTTTTGACGGAATAACACAGGACTCTGTGGCAGACCCGTTAAATTTTCAGTACACAACTCTTAGCCTGATAAGACCGGTTAATGGTGGCTCTCCTGCTTTTGTTCCTAAATCAATTACGGGGACGGGCAGCGATTCTTCAGTAGCAGTCAGCTTTAATGGGGCAAGCTTCAATTCATTTTATATGTCTAACAGGTTTTCGGATTTGCGTTCGACAAATGCTTCACCATTAATCGACGGGCCGGTAACAGTTTATACAAAAATAATCGACTGGATACAAAGCATAACTACCGGCGCAAAGGTCCTTGACCTTTCCGTGTTAATCGAAGGATTCTACAATCCAAATACGAACGTAATGGTGAGAGATACAATAAGACTGTATTTAAGGAATGCTACAAACCCGTTTGCAGTCGTCGACTCGTCGAAGGCATATCTTAGTCCTGCCGGGCAGGCATCATTTATTTTTAATCATGCATCCAACAGTGTAAACTATTATTTACAAATCATACATCGCAATGCAGTAGAGACATGGAGCAAGACAGCCATCCAGTTTACGGCAAATCATGTAAGCTATGATTTTACCAACAATGCAAATAAGGCATTCGGAAATAATATGCAGCTGTCGGGAACAAGGTATGTAATTTATGAAGGCGATGTAAATCACGACGGAACGGTTGATTTAAATGATAATTCTCTGATAGAAAATGATGCCTATAATTTTGCATCAGGATATATCAGAACAGATTTAAACGGGGACGGTATTGTGGATCTAAATGATCAGTCAATTGCAGATAATAACTCTTATAATTTTGTTGGGAAGATTACACCTCTGTCATCACCGGTCGTTCTCGCCAGAAAAGGAATCGTACTTGAAAATTACCTGCGAGAAAATTCTCAGATAAACCCTTTGCAAATCTCTGAAGGCGATACGAGAATTGACAATGAAATTTATGAAAGATTTAAGAATGAGACGGCTGAACCACTGAGAATCACAGACTTCGAAATTATTGTAAAAGGAAGAAATGAAAGAATAGTAAGGAAAAAGTAAGACAGTTATTAATGAAAATCTCCTTTTGCGCATATTAAGCAGAAGGAGATTTTTTTATTTTTAACAAAGATGTTTAATAAAATATTCATATTCTAAAAATAGACCATTAATGTTAATATCCTAAGGTGAAGAGCCCGGATCCTGACCTGTCACCGGAATCATACAATGAATATAAAAACAGATAATTATATTTACGAACAAAAATAAATTTTCCAAAACCAAAAAGTTAAGGCTAGGAATAATTAAAAAGGAAATATAAAATATCTCCTTCCAAAATTTTAAAATTAAAAAAAATATATTAAAATCTCCTCCCGCAATTTTTATTTTTTGCAGGGGGAGTTTTTTATTTTATAATAAAAAAAATTAGAACACCAAAGGACAGATTTAATAATTAATCTTATGTCCTTTTTCATTATTAAAAAATAGGTTCTAAATTCAATTTAAATTTTTTAAATTAAGCTAAAAGAATTCTGCAAATCTAAAAAAAAATATTATGAAAAATAATTTACAATCTGAAATTTTAAATCTTAGAAAATCAGCAATTCTGCTGGCAGTTTTATTCGTCATCTTATTTTCGAATAAATCATTTTCCTCCCCGGGTGATACAACATGGGTGACTACTTTCGATCAGACATTTCAAAACTGGGCGGATGTTCATTATCAGAATTTTCTTTTACCGGACACGGCTACTCATTATAAGCAGATCCTGATGTATTATACAATCGGCTGTCCTGCAGCAGGCTGTGATCCATGGGACCGCATTGGTTGGATAAAACTTTATAAGGATACACTTACTGATTATGAAATTGCCCGCGTAATAACTCCTTATAATATTGTCGGAGGCGGATATCCGGGACAGTGTGTTTTTAAATTTGATGTAACAGACTATATGCCGATTCTTCATGATTCCGTGAAACTTGGGAGCTATATAGAAAGCTGGATTGGCGGGACAAGAGGATGGCTTGTTACGGTAAAGTTTGGATATATAGAAGGAGAGACTGCCAGCAAACCGTTCAAGGTGATAAATCTCTGGCAGAACAATCACGTTCTGTACGGTGATCCTTCTGAGCCGCCTGAAAATTACCTCACACCGCAGTCAGTGCTGATTGACCCGCAGACTACTAAAGCAAAAGTAAGACTTACAACCACCGGTCACGGACAGGGCAATACAGATAATGCAGCAGAATTTTCATCCAGGATTCACCAGGTAATAGTAGGCAGCGACATTACTAATCAAAGTTTATGGAGAAGCGATTGCACGCAGAATCCATGCAGTCCGCAGGGAGGCAGCTGGGGCTATGCCAGAGCGGGCTGGTGTCCGGGAGCGAGTGTAATACCTTTTGAAGTTGACGCTACAAACAGTGTGACGCCTGGGCAAAGCGTAACGCTGCAATACAATCTTCAGGCGTATGAAAATTTCTGCCGACCTGATAACGGAAGCTGCATCTCTGGACAAACATGCTCGGATTGTAATTTCAATAACAACGGACATACGGAACCTCACTACACAATTCAGGGACAATTGATTTTATATAAGCCAAATCCGTTTGCAGCTGTAGAAGTAATCAGTTCGGAAATCCCTGACTCATATACACTCGATCAAAATTTCCCTAACCCCTTTAATCCTTCAACGAAGATTATTTTTAATTTACCGAAATCATCAAACGTAAAATTAGCCGTGTATGATATTCAGGGAAAGCTCCTGAAGACGCTTGTTGAAGGTGAATTAACAGCAGGAAGTTACAGAGTTGAATGGAATGCAAAAGATTATCCAAGCGGAATTTATTTTTACAGACTTGAAACAAAAGGTTTTAACGAGTCTAAAAGGATGATGCTTGTGAAATAAAGTTACATGTGCATTTTTCAATTTTAAAAAAATGATTTTGTAAAATAGAAACGGGATGAAAATAATTTTTAAGATGATACCGCTCTGTGTTATTTTTTTCTTAACTTCCTGCACTAAGCAAACCGATAAGATGAAAATGCAAAACACCCAAGACACTAAAGACTCTAAGGACATTAAGGATAAGAAAGACATGAAAGAGAGTGATACCGGAAATAATCTCCGCGCTGAATTTAAATTGACGAGCTCAGCTTTTGAAGATGGATTATTTATTCCCAAAAAATACACATGCAACGGTGAGAATTTTTCACCTCCTCTTAAATGGAATCGACAGGATAACGTAAAATCCTATCTCATTATAATGGATGATCCTGATGCACCGGGCGGAGTCTTTGTCCATTGGGTAATTTATAATAGTCCACAGGATATAACTGAATTACGCGAAAACTTTTCT
>JBBRTN010000059.1:0-8124 GCA_038244395.1 Ignavibacteria bacterium | reverse complement strand
GATTTATATTATCATCCTCTTCATCCGTATACGCAGGCATTGCTTTCAGCTGTTCCCGTGCCTGATCCCCGCAAAAAATCACAACGCATAATTCTTACAGGCGATGTTCCGTCCCCTTCGAATGTTCCCGACGGATGTTATTTCCATCCAAGATGTCCAAAGGTTTTTGAAGACTGTTCTGTAATACATCCTGTACTTGCCGGAGACGGAGGTCATGAGAAAAGATGCCTACTATATAAGGAAAGCTACCCTAAGGAAGTAAGAGCAGCCTGATTTTAAAAATATAAATAATAAATTCATATAACTATTTATCTTAACTTATCTTAACAGTTTTCAGACTGTCAATCCCACTTCTGTGGTTTTCTAAGAAAGCTGTCTCTTTTGACAAAAGCCATTTCGATTAACGCTAAAGTAGAATCGCTTGGTCTCCTGTTTAAATCAGTAATATCATATGGCTCGTATCCGTTATCTCTCATGAATTCAATAATAATATGAAAGGACTGATTAGCCCAGGTAAAGAAAAGCGGAAGCTCTAAGAAAAATATTTCTGTTAATCCCAACATTTTTTTTGCTCCCATAATAACATCAAGGTCGAGTCCTTCGGCATCTATCTTTATAATTTCAGGAACCGGCAAATTTAATTCTTCACAAATTAAATCAAGAGTTTTAACCATGACCATAATACGTTTGAGTCCTTTCTCATTTGCCATATTTTCTGAAATAGTAAAAGTACTTCCATCGGAATTCTCAGCAATGGTAAAAGGCATCTCCCCGTTTTCTGCGCCTGCACCCGATAGTATCCACCGCGAATTTTTCACATCAGAGCAAAACCGATCGAGATATGGTTTCATTTCAACCTGTGGTTCGATCAGAGTATACGAACTACCAGGGAAAATTTTTTGAGCATCACGGCTCCATGATGCTTTGTGTGCTCCAACGTCAATTATGTGAGCAGGATTAAAACCCTTGCTTGCTAATTGTTTGAATAATCTCATACGGAGTGCGTGTGCGCCGGGGTCACCGGGGTCACCTGGATTTTTGGCTAACTTCTTTTTTGAAACAATCTCTGCTCCAAAAGGCGAAATGCCAATGTTAACAATATTTTTGATGAACTTTTTCAATTTTTTCGAAGGGAATGTTCTTCCAATTCTTCCTATATATCTCAAGGTTATACAATATTCAGGCTTTTATTTTTATGCCAGACTGTGGTTGAATTTTGTAAAACTACCTAAGTCATAAATAATTTTCAATCCCAAATATTAAGAAAATTTTGCCTGGGATCAATTTATTATTGCAAAATTAATAACAAGCTGCAGCCTGTCAGAAAAACTTTTAACCATATACATATGAGATGTGATTTTGAAATACTTTAGATTATTTTAAAGACAACATAATTTAAGAATTAATATAAAAAAATGAAAACAATAGTTGTAATTTCCATTTTACTTACGATGTGCATAACCTTAAATGCTAAAGCGCAAAATGCTCTCGGGACGTTTGACTTCTGGGTTGGAAACTGGGATGCATATTGGAATGATACATTAAATGGCAGCAATTCAATTTCCAAATCTTTAAACGATTTTGTAATTGAAGAGAACTTTGCTTCGAAGGATAAATCATTTACCGGGAAAAGCTGGACTGTTTATGACTCCACTCTGAAAATATGGAATCAGACCTGGGTTGATAATTCGGGAGCCTACATTGTTTTGTCCGGCGGAAAGGAAGGTGAGAATGTAGCCCTGACGCTCACGGCACCAAGAAAAACTTCTGCAGGAAAGGATTATTACATGAGAATGATATTTTACAATATAAAGCAGGACAGCTTTGACTGGGACTGGCAGAGGTCAATGGATAAAACGGAATGGAAAACTGTGTGGGCTATAAAGTACCGACGAAAATTGGGATAAAATTTTTATTTGAGTAAAATATCACAGGTGGGTTGTATTCAAAGATTGATTTAAAAAATTGATTTCTATTTCAGCTCCAATTGAAATTTCTGGAAAAAAATTATTTGGAGACTATTCGAACAATCCGGACAAACTGCATTTTAAAATTCTCAATAGATTTAATGAATTATTAATTTTATCTTAATACAAATATAAATACAAAATTCATAATCAACCAAGTTTATCAATGAAGCAAATTTCATCTTATGTAATTTTACTCTTATCCTTATTTATTATTTACGGATGCGGCAAGAAAGAAACCGGAAATATGGTAGAGCTAAAAGGCGGGATTAAAGGCGGAGGAATCTATACGATTAACGAACTTGAAAACGTCCGCAGTCTTGATCCTGCCCGTGTGAATGATGATGTATCACACCATGTCGCCCACCAGATTTATGATTTGCTGATAGATCTTGATTCAGGTCTTAAAATAATTCCTGCCCTGGCAACAAAGTGGGAGATTTCCGAAGACGGTTTGCTTTATACTTTTCATTTAAGAAAAGGTGTGCTGTTTCAGGACAATGCTTGTTTTCCGAATGGCAAGGGAAGAGAGTTTAATGCAAATGATGTGAAGTTTTCTTTTGACAGAGTCTGTGACCCGAGAACAGGGACTGTGGGATTTGATTTTTACAAAAACTATGTTGTAGGAGCTTCGGAATATTTTGATGATGTTTCAAATTCACAGAAGGAATCACGCGAACCCAAAATCAGCGGTGTCTCGGGATACATTGTAAAAGATGATTCGACATTTCAGATACAATTAAAAAAATCTTTCGGACCTTTCATTTATTATATGTGTCTTGGATTCGGTTATATTGTTCCGAAAGAAGCAGTTGAAAAATACGGAAAAGATTTTTTCCAGAATCCTGTCGGCACCGGACCGTTTACTTTTGTAAACTGGAAACAGGATCTCGAATTAAATTTAATAAAGAATCCGAATTACTGGGAGAAGGATAAAGACGGTAATCAGCTGCCGTATATTGATAAAGTAAAGTTCAGATTTTTAAAAGAGCTTTCACAGCAAATGCTTGAGTTTCAAAACGGTAACATCGACGAAAGTTACAGAATACCAAATGAATCTTTTAAAGTAGTTGTTACACCGGAGAAAACACTGACTCCTGAATTTGCGCGGTTTCATTTACAAAAGGTTGCTTCTCTCTCATTACAGTTTTACGGATTTTTAACAACCGGGAAAATTTTTAATAACGAAAAAGTCCGCCAGGCATTCAACTATGCAATTGACAGGGAAAAGATATTAAGGTTTGTATTAAACGGGCAGGGATATATGGGAGCAATTTACGGAATAGTACCGCCGGCAATGCCGGACTATGATGTGAAAAAAATACACGGATACGCTTTTGATTTGCCTAAAGCAAAACAGCTGATGGCTGAAGCAGGTTTCCCGGACGGGAAAGGTTTTCCTGAAGCAGTGCTTCAGATAAATTCCGGAGGTGACAGGAATATTCAGATAGCCGAATCAATTCAAAGCATGCTTCTGGAGATAGGTGTTAATATGAAACTGAATATCATGCCGTTTGCACAGCATCTCGACAACATAGATGCGGGAAGAGCAGACTTCTACAGACTTGGCTGGATAGCAGATTATCCTGACCCGGAGAGTTTCCTGAATTTATATTACGGAAAGAATGTGCCTAAAGACCCAAAAGCAATAAGCCCTATTAACAGTACAAGATATCAGAATCCGGAGTATGACGCTCTTTTTGAGAAGGCAATAGCTACAGTAGATGAGCAGGCACGATATGATATTTATTATCAGGCTGAGCAATTGGCTGTTTCACAGGCTCCGATGATGTTAATATTTTATGAAGAGGATTACAGACTACTTCAGCCTTATGTAAAAGGATATCCTCTTGACGCGATGCACAGAGTAAATTTCAGGCATTTGTGGCTTGATAAATAGGTATGAAGTTTATAATTTAGCCAATATTTTTTATGTAAAGCATTACAGTTCTTTAACACAAATATATTTATTAATTTAAAAAGTAGTATTTGTTAAAGGTAAAACGAAAACTTACCAATTTACTTTCATTATCGATATTAATAATCTCGGGAATGATTTTAGTTGGATGTTCAGGAGCCAGTGATATTTCCAGGGATGAAGAAAACAGTAAAGATGTTAATGGATACAAAAACAAAAAAGAAGTTGCATCCACAAACACCTTAGAAAACAAGACCTCAATCAACAAAGACAATCTCGAAGCAATATCAAGTAGTTTAGCAGGATTTATTTCAAGTCCTGATTTCGCAAAAAATATGGACAAGGATGAAGTGATGTACAAGTTCATAGAATATATTAATACACCGTATTTATGGGGAGGGACATCAAAAAGAGGAATTGATTGTTCAGCATTTGTACAGACGGTCATGTATCAGGCATTGGGAATTGAATTACCAAGGACTTCAATTGAGCAGTCAAGTGTCGGAGAGTCGGTTGATAAAGCAGATTTAAAATTCGGCGACCTGGTATTTTTTGATACTATGCATAAAGGACGAGTCACTCACGTAGGAATGTATTTAGGCAATGGTTATTTTGCACAATCAGGATCAAGGACAGGTGTTGCAGTTGCTTCTCTCGACGATGAATTTTATACCAGAACATATTTAAAAGCAAGAAGAGTCACAGGAAATTAAAATTTAAATGTAAGTTTTAATAATAATATCCCGGTATCTATTTTTTAGGTATCGGGATTTTAATTTTAGTCAATAGATTTGTCAGGTTTATAGTGAATTTCAATTTTCAAATTTATAATTTATAATTTGTAATTTATAAACATGTGGTCATACATAGTTAGAAATCTATTTTATTCTGTACTAATAATAATCGGAGTTCTTACTGTAACGTTTTGTTTATTATATGTAATCCCGGGTGACCCTGCAAGGATGATGCTCGGACAGCGCGCTGATGTGGCATCGGTAGAAGCTGTAAGAGAAGAGCTTGGTTTGAATAAACCTGTTTATGTTCAATACATAAAATTCATGGGTAATGCTTTCCAGGGAGATCTCGGACGTTCATATTCTTCAAACAGGCAGGTTGTGCAAACGATACTTGAAAAATTACCGGCCACAGCTCTGCTGGCATTCAGCGCTTTATTAATATCCTCCGTACTCGGCGTATTACTCGGAATTATTTCCGCCACAAAAAAATATACTTTCATAGATAATTCGGCAATGTTATTCGCGCTGTTCGGGATTTCATTTCCTGCATTCGCTTTCGGACTTGTAATGGCTTTGGTCTTCGGTGATCTGCTGAAATGGTTTCCTATATCCGGTTACATAAATGACGGGTGGCAGTATCTTGTTCTTCCGATGCTTACCCTTGCTTTGAGACCGCTTGCAATTACAGCAAGAATAACACGCTCGTCCATGCTTGATGTTATGAATCAGGATTATGTAAGAACCGCTAAGGCAAAAGGACTCAGTTCTTATTCAGTTATTTTTAAGCACACATTAAGAAACGCCCTGAATCCTGTTGTTACTACTATCAGCGCATCCCTTGCTGCAACTCTCGGCGGAGTATTTTTTATAGAATATATTTTTAACTGGCCCGGTATTGGTCTTCTTGCTGTTGATGCAATTTTTAAACTGGATTTTCCTATGATACAGGGTACGGTTCTTTTTAGCGCTCTCGTCTTTGTGATAATAAATTTCTTTGTTGATATTGTTTATGCAATGCTGGATCCGAAAGTTAAACTGAGCTAACTGTTCAATAGCCAATGGTAAATAGTCAATAAAAGTCAGATTAGTATTATGAAAATTTAATTTTAATTTTTTTTAAATGGAGCCGGAAACAGCCGTAGTCGCCGATGAAATATTAATAGACGAAAGAAGTCACAATCTTTATTATTATTCATGGAAAAGATTGAAGAGGAATAAGCTTGCCATGTTTGGCATGTGGCTGATAATTTTTCTGGTTACAGTCGCCATTACTGCTCCCATCATTGCTCCTTTCAATCCAAATCAGCAGATACTTGAATATGCCGCAAAGCCCATTGGCTTTGTAGGTGAATCTCTGATAAAAAAAACAAACGAAAGAAATCCGGATGAAAATGTTTATATTCCCATTAAGGGTTTTATCAAAGAAGAAAACGGCAAGGTCTATTACACGGACTTTGAGGATAAAGAAGCAAGCATAGATGCAGACTTGCTGGTAAAGGAAGACGGAGGTTATGTAGAGAAATTAAAATATCATCTTGGAACGGACAGATTCGGAAGAGATGTTTTAAGCAGGTTAATATACGGAAGCAGGGTGAGCCTGGCAGTCGGATTAATTTCGGAAAGCATTTCAATTTTCCTGGGGCTCGTACTCGGGTCTCTTGCAGGATATTTCAGAGGGAAGACGGACGTAGTAGTAATGTGGATGGTGAATGTGATATTTGCCTTTCCTGCAATCTTATTAATTATCGCTTTGTCTGTAGTGCTGGGAAAAGGGCTCTGGCAGGCGTTTGTAGCGATAGGTCTGACAGGATGGGTTGACATTGCAAGGATAGTTCGCGGACAATTTTTTTCACTGCGTGAAACTGAATTCGTCGAAGCAACAAAAGCAATTGGCTTCAAATCTTCGCGTGTAATTATCAGACACATACTTCCAAATTGTATGGGACCTGTTATTGTTACCGGAACAGTTGGTCTTGCTTCAGCAATTATTTTTGAAGCAAGTTTAAGTTTTCTCGGACTCGGAGTCCAGCCGCCGACTGCAAGCTGGGGACAAATGATCTTCGACGGATATAAATACATTGTCGTCGGGACAAACTGGGGACTGGCAATATTTCCATCCATTGCAATTATGCTCACTGTATTCTCAGTAAATCTTCTGGGAGATGGACTCAGAGATGCGTTCGACCCGAAGCTTAAAAGGTAATTTTTTTTTTAATGTAACTAAATTCACATCCGTCCAAAAACATTTTGGGCGGATGTGTTTTCATTTTATTAAAAGAAATTTTTTAGTTGAGCTTGCATTATTGAGATTATTGAGATTATTGAGATTATTGGGTAAGTTAAAAATATTACTTTGAAGTTAAAAAATATTTAGTGAATTTTGTATAAAAATAATTTATGCAAAGCGAATCCGAAACCAAACCCCGCATTAAAATCAAGGAGAACGCCTCTTATCTTGTAACCGGAGGTCAGAAGCTTACTACAAAAAGTCCTGTTAATAACGCAGAAGGTGAAAGAGTTGATTGGGGTTCCGGAAAAGATTATCCCGATAAAAATACTTATTCATTATGCAGATGCGGTCATTCCAAAAATAAACCTTATTGCGATTCATCCCACAGGGAAAAAGATTTTGACGGAATGTTAACAGCTGACAGGGCAAAAAGAATTACCCGTGAGAAAATTTATGACGGGGACGAAATTACAATGACGGACGATGAATCTATTTGCGCACGATACGCTTACTGCGACAGGTTTGGCAGTGTGTGGTCTGAAATAGAGCAGACGTCCAATGATGAAGTCAAAAAAAGAATGGAGAAGCAAATATCAATGTGTCCTTCGGGACGGCTTAAATATTATCTCGAAGAAAGTCGTGATCCTGTCGAAGCGGAATATGAACCGATAATTGCCTGCATTCCTGACGGACCGTTGTGGGTACTGGGAAATATCCCTGTCGAGGCGCCGGATGGTTTTGTTTATGAAATCAGAAACCGACAGCTTCTTTGCAGATGCGGACATTCCGGTAACAAGCCGTTCTGTGACGGGAAACATTTTAGTATTGGATTTAAAACTGAGTGATAATTACGGAGTGTTCAATATTTTCAATATTATTGAATAAAAAATAATTTTCATTTAAAAAATATTATTATGAAAAACAATAATTACCTGCTTGATAATTTTTTAGTAATGGATTCGGATGTAGAGAAGATGCTTGCTAATAAGAATTTTGATTTTCCGTTTGAGATTTCACTAAGCTTTGATAAATTAATCGGACATATAAAAACCATAGCCGGATCGGAAGACGGAATAAAAAAAACATTTGCCCGGTCAATCCTGGATGAAATTGAGAAAGCGCCGGAAATCTGTGGTGTGATAAAAGATTTCAGCTATATTAAAAAATATGAAAGTCTGGTTGACAATATGATGATGTTTATATTTCCCAATGCATTCAGGGAAATGCAGACGTATGCTGCATGCACGCCGTTTATGGATGAGATAGTTTATG
>JBBRTN010000058.1:0-8172 GCA_038244395.1 Ignavibacteria bacterium | reverse complement strand
TAAAGCCCAAAATAATAATGCAAAGACTCGTGCCGGCGGGGGAAGATGTAAGCGTGAGAAATCTTCAGGCAACGGTTGGTTACAGAATTACTTTGGTAGATGATAATCCTGGAAATCTCGATGTCAAAATAACAGGACCTGTCACAGTAAAGTCAGTAACACCGCTTGTGTATGATGTAACGTTAAATCTATTTGGTTCAAAAACTGCTTTTGAAAATTTCACTGAAAACCGGACTTCGCCTTACACGGTAACATTCCAGGTAAGTGTAAAAGATAAAATAGCAACACAGCACAGTATAATCCAGTCGGGTGTATTCCAGTTTGGGGAATGGTAATTTAACAAATAAAAAAATTCTAAAAATATTATGACTAAGAATAAATTATTATTAATAAATTTTTTGCTCTTATTTATTTCGATTAATTTATTTCAAAGCTCTTACCTTTTTTCTCAGCAGAAAGCGGATGATAATCCGAGAACCTGGACATATTTCAGAATACTTGCAAGAGCGCAGGATGACAGTGTGTTTATCAAATTACAGGATGAACTAAGTATAGATCCAAAGCTTGAATCTTATATTCTTGTTGTAAATATTTCTGATCCGTATAATCAATATGTAACGATTGGCGATGAAAATTCACCTGATGCAAACAGGTTTTCATGGGTACAGTTATCTAAAGGCGTTCAGCTTGCATTATTAAACTGGACAGGCACAAACAAGGAAAATTTAAATAAGAAAAAATTAAATTACAGTTCTGTATTCCTTGATGTATTCAAGAAAATAAAAGTAAAAGATGCAATAGCTCCGCCTTCCAAAGAAAGGGATATACTCAGCACTACGGGTTACATCAATCCGTATTTCCAGGCATTTGGAGGTGATCCGCTTGGCATTCCCATAAAAAAATCAGTCGGATTTTCATTTCAGTTCGGCACTCCTTATTCGGGACCAATGGAGACGGACATAGTTGGAACAGCATTTCACATACTGGGTTTATCGGTGGGAGTGACAACAAGGATTAAGGAATTTGTCTTAAAGACATCATCAGGCAGTGATACTGATGTTTCGACTCCGACACAAAATCTGGCAGATTACAATAATTTATTTGCCCCTAATATAGGAATGGAGTTTGGATATGTAATTCCGTTCGGTAATTTTTTTGAGATAAGTTATTTTACGACTATTGATACCGGAGCCTCTGATCCGCCTGTTAGAGTTTATAATTCAGTAACAAAGCAGCTTATGCCTAACAATGTCATATCAGGAAATTATACCAACTTTGAATTCAGATATCCATTCAATACATTTGGTTCGACAAGATCAAAATTATATTTTGCCAAAAAGTTTGGAGAAATGCATCTTGGTTTTTTGGGAAGGGAATTAAGAATTGCCGGTTCATTATTTGATGTAAGATGGGACGCGACATTTGGCAGCAACAAGAGAAATTTCCAATTGTTGCTTGAAACTATGATATCCAATATCGGAGAAGGATTTGCTCTTAGTTCATTTGCAATAGGACCGTCAGTAAGATTGGGTACAACATATGAGAACAAATTTGGATTTCTCACTATACTTATTAACATGAGATTAAAAATAGGTGATTTCTTCGAGGAAAGGTCAGGCAACTAAGCTCACATACGTTGTCTTTTTTTGTAGACACTTTTTTGAATATTAGATTTTTTATCATAATATTAAAAGAAAGTGTCTATTTTTTTAGAATATGACTTGACAAAACAATTCTGTTCATCTATTTTTGAACTACTTTAATTAACCCTATTTATCAAAATGCCAATAAAAAATCAGGAGGTTTTAAAAATGGCAAAAATGAAAAACTTGTTTTTCGTTTTACTTACAGTTGTAATGCTGGCTGGATCTACGTTCATAGTCGGTTGCGGCGGTTTAAGCGACGAGCAAATTCAACAACTGAATGACTTGAAAGCGGAAGTGGATGCACTTCAGTCACAAGTCAATGCAAAGAATGATGAGAAATCAAATTTGCAGAAACAAATTGCTGATCAAGAAGCAGAAATTAAGCTAATGCAAGACAATGCTGAAGCAGTTAGAAGAAACTGTCAGTAAGAACTTGTAATTTTTTCTTAACAAATTTTATTAATTTAATTAAAAACAAAAAGGAGATTTTAAAAAATGAAATTTCATAAATTATTGGTATTTATGATGGTGTTCTCCTTGGCAGTATTTGCTAAGTCAGCAATGGCTCAAGACGATGATGACGATGATGCAAACGGAACTGAAATGGATGAAGATACATGGCAAGCACAAATGGACGAATTTACCGCCAAGAAAGCAGATCTACCAGCTCAATTAGCTTCTTTAACAACAGAAGTTGAAACTTTAAAAGGTACATTAACAGACAGAAAAAATTCCAATACGAATGCTCAGTCAACCTTATACACTATGGTTGGTTCACTGACCATGTATCAGGAATACAAGACAAAATTTGCTGACTGTGAAACAAAAGTTAAAAATTGTAAGGGTCCGGATGATGCAATGGCGATCGAAACCGATTGCTGGAAAATGATTACCGAATATGGTAACAGTGGTAAAATGCATTGTCTTCCTGAATTCTTTGACAGATACAACACAATGAAGAAAAACATTGCTACCTGCAAAGGTAAAGTTGAAGCAACAGGAAATTACACAGTTGTTAAAGGCGATTGTTTATCTAAGATTGCTGGTATGAGCAAAGTATATGGTAACACAAGATTATGGCCGGCAATTTGGGATGCAAATAAGAGTGGCGTTGTAAGTGCTCCTGACAGAACACCAAAAACCATTCCAAATCCAAATTTGATTTATCCGGGTCAAGTATTGAAAATCCCTGTATTGTCAGATGCTCAAAAGACAGCTGCAATGAACATGGGCAATACATATAAATCAAGAAGAAAAAAGAGAGTGATGAAGTCAAATTCAACTGACATGAAACAAGACAACATGAAAAAAGACAACATGAAAAAGGACGAAAAGAAAATGACACCTCCAACAACACCTCCAACAACACCAAAGAAATAAGTTACATTAATTTGGTGATAGTTAGTTTTTATATAAACCCTTATACTTGAAGAAAGTATAAGGGTTTTTTGTATTTCAATTTTAAAATTACAGTAATTTTTATTTTAAACGAAAAATAGAATTATAGAATATTGAATATAATTGAAAAGAAGATTTTACTAACCGGTGTAGATCTTTTGAACTTTTCGGGTGTGAATGAAGAGAATATTGATTTAGTTAAACAAAACTTCGATTCTACAATTGTATTAAGAGGAGATACAATTTTCTTAAAAGGCGGCGAAGAAGAAATAAAATCAGTGGAAAAAATCTTCAATGAATTAATTTTTCTGCAGAAAAGACAGGGAGCGATACATTCAAAAGATGTAAAACTCGTACTGAGTTTAATCGATTCAAAAGATTATCAGCCTGAAAAGGTAAAAGCAAAACTCGGCATTGCTCCTAATGAAATCAAGGATGTTATACTTTCACTGAAAAATGATTTTATTAAACCCAGGACTCCAAATCAGCTTGAATATTTTCATAAAGTAAAGGATAATGATATTGTCTTTGCAATTGGACCGGCAGGTACTGGTAAGACATACCTTGCAGTTGCATTTGCCGTTGCCGCTCTCAAGAATAAAGAAATAAGCAAAATAGTCTTAACAAGACCGGCAGTCGAAGCAGGTGAAAGCCTTGGTTTTCTTCCCGGTAATTTATCCGAAAAAGTCGATCCATACCTGAGGCCTCTTTATGATGCTCTTGAAGAAATGATTACACAGGAAAAGCTGGAATTATATATGGAGAAAAATATAATTGAAGTGATTCCTCTTGCCTATATGAGAGGACGAACATTGAATAATGCTTTTGTCATACTGGATGAGGCTCAGAACTCTACTACTCTGCAGATGAAAATGTTTTTGACAAGATTAGGTCCGAGTTCTAAAGCAATTATTACAGGTGATGTCACACAAATTGATCTTCCGAGAAAAGATATGTCGGGATTAGTACAGATTCAGCAAATTTTAAAAAACATAGATGATATAACTTTTCATTATTTTGAAAAGAAAGATGTGGTAAGGCATAAACTTGTAAAAGATATAATTGATGCATACGAGAAGTTTCAAATTTAAATAACCTAACTTTTCATTACCAGCCTTGCCGAAAAGGCTCCGTCAGAATTGCTTATATGAGGGAACAATTCAACACACCCGTCCTTATTTACTGCACTTTCAGGAACATATCCGGCTGCATTGTCTATAGAAAATTCAGGATGAGCTGATAAAAATAACTTAATCACATCCATATTTTCTTCCTGCTCAATTGTACACGTACTATAAACAATTATCCCTCCGGTTTTCAGATATTTAACAGAATTTTCCAACACTTCTATTTGAAGTTTTTGAAGTTTGAGAATATCCTCAAGCTCTCTTTTCCATTTAATATCCGGTTTTTTTGAAAGGACTCCGAGACCTGAACATGGAGCATCTACCAGAATCTTATCGGCTTTACCGGGTAAAATTTCTTTAAGCTCTTTTGATTTTGGATCACAAATATCGTCATGGATTGGGACTGCATTTTTTACACCAAGACGTTCAAAATTCTTTTTCATTACCTCTATGCGTGATAAATATTTTTCGACTGCGATTATCCTTCCTTCATTACCCATAAGCTCGGACATGTGCGATGTCTTGCCGCCCGGAGCTGAACAAACATCCAGAATTAATTCATCTTTTTTCGGATCCAGTAGTTTTGAAACCAGTCCTGCGCTTTCATCCTGTATGGAGAAAAATCCTTTTTTAAAAAATTCATCTGTATAAAGTTTTGACATCGTTTTTGTGTTAAAAAAATTACTCAAATAGCTTCCCTTTCGGTAATAAAGATTTTTTCCTTTGAGATAATTTTCAAAATCCTTGTCTGAAATTTTAAGATTATTTACTCTCAAAGACATTACAGGTCTTCTGTTATTTTCTTCGCAAAGTTTTACAGCTTCATCAAAACCAAATCTGTTTATCCACCGTCTGACCATCCAGTTAGGATGAGACTGCACAATGCCGAGATAATTTACCTCGTCAATTTCCCTCGTTGGCCAGACAAGGTTATCAAGTGTTCTTATTATTGTCCTCATAAGACCATTAATAACGCCTGCATGTTTTTCTCCGTGTATTCGCTTGATGAATTCAACTGCTTCATTCACCGCAGCTGAGTACGGAATTTTATTCAGGAAGAGGATCTGATACAACGCAACTCTCATTGCGTTTCTTACTTCAGGAAGACATTTTTCGTAATTGCCCCTGTAGAAACCGTTTAAAAACCAATCGAGCCTTCTAAGCCACCGGATGACACCGTGAGAAATTTCATTAAGGAGAGCTTTATCAAAATCGTTGAGAGTATCATTCCGGAGTTCAGCATCTATCAGTCTCTCAAGATATGAGTCCGTTCTTTCGCATCTGCATAAAATCTTAACTGCGCACGACCTTGCGTCGGCATAAAGATTTTTTGAATATTCTTTTTCTTTGTTCGAAGTACCGTTTTCCTGGTGCTTAGGTGCTAATGCTTCTAATTTTTCATTTTCCATTTTCAAAAATAGATAAAAGGCGTGAGAGATTAAATGTAAATAATTAAATGAATTATACAAACGCTCTAACTCAGCCCATTGCTTAAAATTCTTTACGGCAATTTATCAAAGGCGGGTTTTTTCAAAGATTAAGTTAAAAATTAATTTCTATTTCAAATTCAATTGAAATTGGTAACAATAAATTTATTTTGGACCACTAATGTTATTTTTAGTTATTTTTTATAAAGTTAGGATTTCTTTGACTTTAATATCACTCCCGATTTAGATATTTTAACATAAAATCATAAGAAAATTGAATTTAAAAGAAACAAGTAAACCCTCCGAAAAGACAGTTCTGGTTTGTTACTCAAACAGGCATGATAAGAAGAATTATCATCCCGAAGATTCGCTGGATGAACTTAAATTTCTTGCCGAGACTGCAGGAGCCGATGTTGTAAAAACATTTTATCAGCAGAATGATACTTACGATTCAAGGTATATGATCGGCAAAGGCAAAGCTCAGGAAGTAGCGGATTACGTGGAAGAAAACAATATTCAGCTTGTAATTTTCGAAAATGAACTGGCTTATACTCAGCTTAGAAATTTAGAGCAGAAAATAAAATGTAAAATAATAGATAAGTCAAATCTTATTCTGGATATTTTTGCTTCCAATGCAAGGACAGCACAGGCAAAACTGCAGGTGGAGCTGGCTCAGCTTGAGTATACTTTGCCAAGACTTACCAGACAGTGGACTCATCTTTCAAAACAATTCGGCGGAATCGGTACTAAAGGTCCGGGTGAAACGCAGATCGAAACTGACAGACGGATGATAGGAACAAGAATTTCCCTGCTTAAAGAAAAACTGGAGAAAGTAGCCGAACAAAAAAAAACGCAGTCCGGTGAGAGAAAAAATTTCTTCCGGATTTCATTGGTTGGATATACTAATGTCGGAAAGTCTACGCTGCTTAACTCCGTGACGAATGCAAATGTTTATGTTGAAAATAAACTCTTTGCTACTCTTGATACATCCACGAAAATGATGGAGCTTCATGTTTCGGAAGACGGTTCAGGAGTTACGAAATTTCCGAAGAAAGTTTTAATTTCAGATACGGTTGGATTTATAAAAAATCTTCCGCACAAATTAATCGAATCATTTAAATCAACCTTATCCGAAGTAATAGAATCTGATCTTCTGCTGCATGTAGTGGATGTATCAAATGATAATTATATCGAGCAGATGGAAGTTGTGAATGAAACCCTGAAGGAAATCGGCGCGGAAAATAAGACCGTAATAAATGTATTCAACAAAGTAGATATGCTCGATGATGCTGAAATAATTTCAAATCTGAAATCCGAGTACAAGGACTCTGTATTTATTTCTGCTGAGAAGGGTATTAATATAAATTCATTAACGGAAAAAATTAAGGAAGAACTAAACAAGGATAACACAGAAAGAATTATCAGGCTGAAACCCGATGATCATAAAAAAGTCAGCATGATCTATAAACTCGCGCAGGTAAGCAAGGTAAAATATCTGAAAAACAGCATCAGAGTTACTTTCAAAACGAACGATAAAAATTATTCGAAGCTGAAGACTCTGGAGGAATAAAATGGAGAGATAATATTTTAAATTTACAAAATTAATTTTGAATAGAGATTTCGTTACTAAGTCTGAATTGTTTTAACAGAAATTAAAAATTATATAAAATAAAATTAAAACCAAGCAAGAGTAAAATACAGAAGGGAAAATAAAAAAATGCAAACAGTAGGAACATATAAGGGAGTGGATTATTATGACATTGATGATATGCTTACCGATGAAGAGAAATCCATCAGGGACACAGTCAGGGATTTTGTAAATGAAAAAGTCATACCTATCATTGAAGAGTACAATCAGGAGATGCAGTTTCCAACGCAGTTGATTCCGAAAATGGCAGAGCTCGGAATATTCGGTCCGACGCTTCCTGTCGAATACGGAGGCATGGGAATCAATAATATATCCTATGGTCTGATAATGCAGGAGCTTGAAAGAGGTGACAGCGGTGTAAGAAGTTTCGCCTCAGTACAGTCCGGACTTGTTATGTACCCGATTTATACTTTTGGGAGCGAAGACCAAAGGAAAAAATATTTACCCAAACTTGCCAACGGTGAATTCATAGGCTGCTTCGGGCTGACAGAGCCTGACTTCGGAAGCAATCCAGGCGGAATGATTACCAAAGCAGAGAAAACAAATAACGGCTATATTTTAAACGGGGCAAAGATGTGGATAACAAACGGAACAGTTGCTGATGTAGCAGTAGTCTGGGCAAAGCTGGACGGAAAAGTAAGAGGCTTCTTAGTGGACAAGGGGACAAAAGGATTTACCGCGCCGGAGATGAAAGGAAAATTATCACTCAGAGCATCTATTACTTCAGAGCTTGTATTTGAAGATTGTCTGATACCGGTAGAAAATTTATTACCTAACAGCGGGGGACTGAAGTCACCGCTGATGTGCCTGACGCAGGCAAGATACGGTATTGCGTGGGGAGTCGTAGGACTTGCTATGGAATGTTATAATACTGCGTTGAATTATTCAATGTCGAGGATACAATTCGGAAAACCCATCGCATCATT
>JBBRTN010000057.1:0-8321 GCA_038244395.1 Ignavibacteria bacterium | reverse complement strand
TATGCAAGCGCAGCGGCAGTGGGCTCATTGATAATTCTTTTCACATCGAGTCCAGCAATCTTACCTGCATCTTTTGTTGCTTGCCTTTGCGAGTCATTGAAATATGCGGGCACTGTAATAACGGCTTCAGTAACAGGCTGCCCTAAATAATCTTCCGCAGTCTTTTTCATCTTCTGAAGAATCATAGCCGAAATTTCAGGCGGTGAATAAACTTTTTTCTGACCGGTATCCTCTATCTCGATTCTTACTGTGTCGTTTTCACCTTTGATAACTTTGTATGGAACCTTCTTGATTTCTTCTGTTACTTCATCATATCTTCTTCCCATAAATCTCTTGATTGAGAATACAGTGTTCTGAGGGTTTGTTACAGCTTGTCTTTTTGCGGGGTCACCGACAAGACGGTCACCGGTTTTGGTAAATGCCACAACGGACGGCGTGGTCCTTGTGCCTTCCGCATTTGGAATTACAACGGGGTCATTTCCTTCCATAACGGCAACGCATGAGTTGGTCGTTCCAAGGTCAATGCCTATTATCTTTCCCATAAAATTGTTTTCCTTTCTTAAAATTAAAATAATGCAAAGAGTAATTTACCCCTGCATATAAATTATAAAATGAGGGTAAATTTCTTCACCCTCGTTATTTGATTATTTTTGAAAATTATTTAATGCTGATTTCTTTAACAACAGGTTTTGCTTCTTCGATTTTCGGAAGTGTAATGTTAAGAATACCTTCGTTGTACACTGCATCGATTCCATCGACCTTTGTATCTTTAGAAAGGTTAAAGTTTCTGCTGAATTCTCCGTGAAAAATCTCATTTCTGATAATGTTCATGTCTTCAGTTTTATTTTCCTCTTTCTTTAATCCGTTAACTGACAAAACATTGTTCTCAACCGATAATTTAACGTCCTCTTTTGAAATTCCGGGTATTTCCATTTTAATATAGAAATTATTTCTGTCTTCGCTAATCCTTACTTTTGGGGTGTAATTAGAAGCGGGATTTGAATTCTCCCAGGTTCTAAACAGCGGACTGTTAAATATAGTCTTAAAGGTGTCGTGCATAACTTCTGAATCTTTGAATTTTACTACGTTCATGATTTGATTGTATTTTATTTTATTTAAACTTTTTGAACTATTATTCAACAATGACCGTGCCATACAGAAAACTCTATTTAATGCAGGATTTAAAAGTTTCATCCCGAAATATTTTGAAACATATGTCAATCCTGATGAAAAAGAGGGGAGGAAGTGAAATTTATTGCAAAAAAATTACAATAAAAAAATCCGGATTCGTTTTATCAAACCCGGATTCTCAAGGAGTAAAATAAAATGAAAACAATTTTTATTTTACCGTTTATATTTTTAATGTTTTATATTTATGCTTACATATTTATTGTAAGAGTATTAGCATCCGCATCATATGTGGTTTTGTAGCTCTTAAGATTTTTTGTTGCAGGACCGTTTGTTACTTTACCGGTCGATGTATAAGTTGATCCGTGACACGGACATTCGAAGCCGTCATCTGTTTTATCAACTTCACATTTTTTGTGTGTACAGAGCAAACTTAGTGCAAGAAATTTGGAATTCCCTGTGCGGGTTATGTATGTTTTTCCAATCGTTGTGCTCCCACCCGCATTTGCAAGGTCCGGATAATCAGAAAGATTAATTACTTTTGCCGTTTCAGTAGAATTACTCTCTTCAGCTTTAGCCATTAATTTTTTAATATCGATTGAGCTTAATGCTAACGAACCAATTGCAATAGTCTTAAAGGAAGATTTTAAAAAATCCCTTCTGTTAAAATTTTCTTTTTCCATGAGGTTTATTATAATTATAATTTAGTAATAGACTTTTTAACTAAATACTTTTTTTGATTTAAAAATTCAAGTTTATTTTATTAAAAGCATTTTCCTTGTCTGGATGAAGCCTTCAGACTGTAATTTGTAGTAATAGACTCCGCTCGGAAAATTAACTGCATTCCAGTCAACCTTATATGAGCCGGCATTTAAATTTTCATTAACAAGTGTCTGCACTTCCTGACCGTTAGTATTGAAGATCTTCAATGTAACGCTTGAAGAATTTGGAACCGAGAATTTTATACTTGTCGAAGGATTAAAAGGATTAGGATAATTTTGCGAAAGCCCGTAGCTTAAAGCAAGTTCCGTAACCTGTGTAATTGATGAAATTGTTGCATTGATATTTCCCGCCATATCAGGAGAGTGGGGAAGACAAACATAATGATATGATCCTGCTGCAGTCAGTACATAGGTAAATACCGGTGTTCCGGAGTTCATACCTGAGTTCCATTGCGATGCACCGGAAGGTCTCGAAGTCCCGTTGGTCCCGTCGCAGGTAGTCGTATGGCTGCCGTTCATCCAGTTCCATTTTATCGTATCCCCGACTGTTGCATTTATATTCGCAGGACTAAATTGGAAATTTGCAACTCCTACATTAATAATAGTAGAGTAAGATTTTTTTACATTCATTGACATCATGATTATGAGTATCAATACCAGGGTTTGAAGTTTTCTTGTTCTCATTTTTTTTATTTTAATTGATTTACAAAAGTCATTTTATTAAAAGCATTTTCTTTGTTTCGGTAAAACCGGGTGTTTCAATTTTATAGTAATACATACCGCTGCTGAAATTCTGTGCATTCCATTTTATCTGATATGCTCCTGACGGCAGATACTGACTGACTAAATTTTCAATTTCACTTCCAATAGAATTATAGACTGTTAATTTTACATATGAAGAAGACGTTATGCCAAATTTTATATTTGTTGACGGATTAAAGGGATTAGGGTAATTATTACCGAGAAAATAGGAACCGGCGAACTGTGAAATTGCATTTACAATGTTCGTTTTTTCGGCACGCGCTGAAACCGTATTTGTAAAATCCGAAAGACCAAAAGAATTATATGCGCAGACTTTATAATAGTACAGGCTGTCTGTGGTTAACCCCGTCTCCTGGTATGTAAGAATATCAGCCTGGACAGTATCAACATATGTAAAGAGAAGATCTCCATCGAGTCTTCTCGCAATTATGAAACCTGTCTCATTCATGGAATTATCCATCCACCTAATAGTAATACTCGTCGGAGTTGTGTTAACTACTTTCAGTTCTGTCGGGGCTGCCGGATGATTTGTGTCAATGACTGCGGTTGTAAATCCTATGTTCGAATAGGGAGACCTGACATTACCTGCAAAAGCATATGCTCGGTAAAAATAAGTCACCTGATTAGTTACCCAGTAATCAAAAAACTGTCTTACATTCTGAGAAACCGAACCGATCGTTTCCCAATTAATTGATGCAGTATCATTAACATAAGAACGTTCGATATTAAAACCATCTTCATTCAGTGAATTATCATCCCACTTTACTTTGATGTATGATGACTGTTCGGGCTCGGCTTCGAGATTCGAAGGCGGGTTTATTGATTGCGCGCTCAGCCGTGATGAGGAAAACAAGACTAAAGCCAACAAGATTGTTAATAAAAATTTTTTCACTTTTTCTCCTTGAGTTTTTATAAAACTAATTGACAAGCGGAAATATACTGCTTAGCTAATGATTCAAAAATATGTTTACTCTATGTAAAAGTCCAAACAATAATTCGATTACCCGTAGGATTCAGATTATTAAAAAGAGTTGTAATTTATTTCTATTATTTTGATATTAACACATTCTTTGTAAAAATAACAATTTATAAGAATTGAAAGTAACAGATGATTTATTCCAGCTCATTAAGTCTTTAGACCAATCCGAGAAAAGATATTTCAAAGTTTTCTCAACCATGCATATAAAAGAGGCAGACAATAATAAATACGTAATACTTTTTGATGCGATTGATAAGCAGGCTGAATACGATGAAAATGAAATCCGTCATCAATTTAAGAATGAAAAATTTCTCAACCAGATTCATGTAGCAAAAAATTATTTATATAATACAATCCTGAAAAGCCTTCGCCTGTTTCATTCCGAGAAATCAAAACTGAATGAACTAACGGATATTCTGCGTGATGTACAGCTGCTTTATGACAAATCCTTATTTAAACAATGCCGAAAGCTTCTGGATAAAGCGAAGAGAATCGCCTATACATATGAAAAGCATTCGCAGATCCTCGCGCTGCTTGACTGGGAAAAAACTCTCGCCCGGATTAACTCCTATGCAGATACCGATGAAAAAGAACTGATGGAATTTTATGAGGAATACAGAGAGACTACCGAAAATCTCAACAATATAAATGAATACTGGAAGCTGAATATGAAATCCTTTCTTCTCAGAAAAAAGAAAGGTGAGATCAGAGATAAAGCAGAGCTTAAAAAATTCAATGAGATTATTAAACATCCACTTCTCCAATCGGAAGACAGAGCAACAACATTTGACTCGAAGACTTTTTATTTCAATATAAAAGGACTTCATTATTTTACAAATAAAAATTACAACGAGCTTTTAAAAAACAGTTTGAAACTGGTCGGGCTTCTTGAAGCGAATCCTCTCATCAAGAATGAAAATAATTACATTACATCTTTATACAACCTGCTTCTGGTCCAGATTGAATTATTGAAATATGAAGATGCACTTATTACAATTAAAAAGATCAGGGGACTTGAGACCAGATCAGCAGCCATGCAGGCAAGGATTTTTGTGACTTCATACGACACTGAAATGAATTTGTATTTAAGAACAGGAGAGTTTGAAAAGGGACTCAAACTTATAAAAGGAATAGAAGAGGGTTTACAAAATTTTAAGGAGAAAATTAACAAGGAATCGGAAGTTCTTTTTGCTTATAATATTGCATATCTTTATTTCGGAATTGCAGAGTACGAAAACGCCTTAAAATGGCTGAACAATATAATTAATGACAAAGAACTTAATATAAGGGAAGACATTCAGTGCTTTGCAAGGATACTTAATTTGCTGGTTCATTTCGAACTCAGGAACTATGATTTAATAGATTACACCATAAAGTCAACACGAAGATATTTATCTAATAAAAACAAACTGAATAAATTTGAGCTGATAATTCTCAGCTACCTGAGAAAGCTTATAAACTCAAAGACGGAAGATGATAAAATTTTTATTTTCATGGAATGGAAAAAAGAATTGAATTCTATTTCAGATGATATGCTTGAGCTGAAAGCCTATGAATATTTTGATTTTATGTCGTGGTTAGAAAGTAAGCTTGGGAAAAAAAGTTTCGGACAGGTTGTCAAAGGAAAGAAGAAATAAAATTTTGCACGTTTTGTTTTTAGATTTTAAATAAAAAAACGGTTTGCTAATTTGATCTTCTGAAAAATTCATTGAATACAAAAAAATAAATAACAGATTAAGAAAGGAATTAATGTCAAAAAACACACCAATCACCGTTGCTTACGGGGACGGAATAGGACCGGAAATAATGGAAGCAACGCTCAGCATAATCACGGCAGCGGGAGCAAAGCTCGACATTGAAACAATCGAAGTAGGTGAGCAGGTCTATCTGAGGGGAAATTCCGCGGGAATCGAGCTGAGTGCATGGGATTCTCTAAGAAGAACAAAAGTTTTTTTAAAAGCGCCAATCACTACTCCTCAGGGAGGAGGCTATAAAAGCCTCAATGTTACTACAAGAAAAACTTTGGGACTTTATGCAAATGTAAGACCATGTGTTTCTTATCATCCGTTCGTTTCAACAAAGCACCCTATAATGGATCTGGTTATTGTACGGGAAAATGAAGAAGATCTTTACGCCGGTATTGAATACAGACAGACCGAGCAGGTTTACCAGTGCTTAAAAATAATTACCCGTCCCGGTTCCGAAAAAATAATCCGTTATGCGTTTGAATACGCTGTTGCAAATAACAGGAAGAAGGTTACATGTTTTGTAAAAGATAATATTATGAAACTCACTGACGGATTATTTCATAAAGTATTTCTTGAGATTGCCAAAGAGTATCCTGATATTTTAAGTGAAGTCTGGATAGTAGATATAGGCGCTGCAAAAATGGCAAACACACCTGAGGATTTTGATGTATTGGTTATGGAAAATTTATATGGAGATATACTCTCTGATGTTGCGGCTCAGATAACAGGTTCTGTAGGGCTTGCGGGTTCATCCAATATAGGAGAGAACTTTGCCATGTTTGAAGCAATCCATGGCTCGGCTCCGAGGAGAGCCGGACAAAACATTGCTAATCCATCCGGACTACTTCTTGGCGCAGTAATGATGCTAAATCATATCGGACAAAACGAAACGGCATCAAAGGTTCACAATGCGTGGATGAAAACTCTTGAAGACGGAATACATACTTATGATATTTTCAAGGAAGGAATCAGCAAGGAGAAAGTCGGTACAAAGGAATTTGCAGCAGCAGTAACAAAGAGACTCGGCGAAAAGCCATCTGTGCTCAGGTCAGTGGAATATAAAAAGATTGCGAAAAAAGAAATTAAGAAAGAGCAAACAGTTAAGATTAATAAGCAGAGAAAAGACCTTGTCGGTGTTGATGTTTATTTAGACTGGAGCAGCGGGAGTGCGGAAGATCTTGGGGAGATATTAAAGAAAGTGACCACAAATGCAGTTACTCTCGGTTTTATCAGTAACCGCGGAGTAAAAGTCTGGCCTGACAGTCACCCGGATATTTACTGCTCCGATCACTGGAGGTGCAGATATCTTGCAACAAACAAAGGAGAAAAAGTAAATCACTCCGATATAATTAATTTGCTGGATAAGATTAACGATGCAGGCTTTGATTTTATTAAGACGGAGCACTTGTATAATTTTGATGGTAAAGCCGAATATTCTGAATGACAGAACAGTCTGTTTATATTTCCTGAAACGAACTCTCAGATAAAAGAGAAACATGTAAAACGAAACAAGATAAATTAGATTTTTAATTTTTTTAAGAAAGTATTATCAATCCCGGGGGGAATAAATTTCCGGGATTTTTTTTTAAGTACTTGACAAATAATTTTTATAAGTATATTTTTGTAAAGTACTTTAAAATTCAAAGCACTTTAATATAATAAATTATGGAAACAAAGCAGGCAGAGCTGGAGCTTTCGGTAATAAAAAAAATAATGGAAGACAGCAGGAAAAATAATATTGACAACGGGAAGCATTATCTCTTCTGGGGAATACTCGTTACTTTGGCATTACTGGGAAATTATATAATGCTGCTGACAAAAACGTCCGGAAATTACATAGGGCTTATGTGGTTAGTGCTTATGGTTTCAGGATGGATAGTTGACGTAATAATGGGAAGAAGAGAGAACCGCTCCCGGAAAGTTCATACGTATGCAGGAAACATACTTGGTTCACTCTGGTTTGCTTCCGGTATTTCGATGTTCATTTTCGGATTTCTCGGACCAATAACCGGCGCATACAATCCTGTTTTTATATGTCCTATTCTTTGCACATCACTTGGGGTCTCATATTTCACAAGCGGCGCAATACAACAGATAGGCTGGCTCAGGAACATTTCAATAGGCTGGTGGACAGGGGCAGCGGTAATGTATATATTTCCGAGCGTACATTCATTATTAATATTTTCAGTTATGATGGTAGGTTTTCAGATAATACCCGGAATAATTCTTAATAAAAAATCAAAAGTAGAATTAGCTTTATAAAAAATATGAATTTTGATTATCAGCAAATTGATGACGTAATACATTCCAGAATAAGAACATCTATAATGGCGGTGCTAGTCAGTGTCGAAGAGGCAGAGTTTAATTTTCTAAAGGAAAAAATCAATGCTACAGACGGAAATCTGAGTGTGCATTTGAAAAAACTTGAAGATGCCGGATACGTATCAGCTAAAAAAATCTTCGTTGCCAGAAAGCCCGTTTCAAAATATAAAATAACAAGTAAAGGTTATAAAGCCTTTGAGAACTATATAAAAAATCTGGAAAACATAGTAAAAAATAATTTCAAAAATTAAAGTAGTTAAAAAATTTAAATAATTTAAAAAATATTATCAAATGGAAAAATTAACAGAAGAACAAATTAACAGCAAATTAGAAAATTTAAGCGGATGGGAGTTTACAGGAAACTCGATAAAAAAGACTTATAAAACAGAAGGCTTTCCGCAAACTATGGGTCTTGCAACTGCGATAGGTGCATTTTGCCAGCAGCATGATCATCATCCCGATTACCTTACCATGAAATACTCCAGCGTTGAAGTTTCATTTTCCACACATTCAGCGAAGGGAATTACCGAAAAAGATTTTTCGTGGATTACAGCGGTGTCGAAATTTTACCCTGATCTAAAGAAATAGAATCTTTTGTGGGATCGTGCGAGTAATCGGTAAAGCTATCCAAATCGACGAATTTGATTTGTGGAATAGTTA
>JBBRTN010000056.1:0-8345 GCA_038244395.1 Ignavibacteria bacterium | reverse complement strand
GCTCCTGTGTCCCGGGAAGAATCCGGCAGTCATTATAAATAAATATATGAGATGGCTTATCAATGTTGTACTTTGATATTAGAGAATTATTTATAACAGATGAATATTTTTTCTGCAACGAGTTATCATATTTCCTGGGAAGCCTGTGTGAATATGAGCTTAACTTTTTCCATTTATCCGGATACAAAGAATGAATATTAATATAATCCACTTTCCTGCCGTTTGCTTGCAGCGCTTTTGCAAAATAGGATTCCAGCGGACCCAGTACCTGCTCACCTAAAACCCAATATAAATTGTTTAATGTAATAATTTTGTGGTTAAGAATTGGTTAAGATTAATTAAGATTTATCCTTACTGATATTAATTATAATATTTCCCAATGCAAACAGGATTGCGCCGGTTGCATTAAAATAAAACATATCTATGCTGAATATGCTCATGAAAGTGATCATCATCATCACTGAAAACAGCGAAGCGAAAAGAATATAATAATTTTGTATTAACGGCTTAATGTTATTATAGAACTCTTTGAGGAATGAAAAAACCATAATGAGTCCGGCGCATCCGAATATAGTAATTATATTGGGCAGCCCGAGGTCATTTGTAGTAAGCCTTCTTGTTATTGCCGAGAAGCCCGTTCCGAAAACCGGATATTCGATCCATACATTTATCATCTGAAGAAGTGAATATTCACGGGTCAGGTAAGATGAATCGGTTTTGTCAGCGAGGTCATTGATAGAATTAATTCTTAATAAAAAAATATCGAATATTTGTTTGAATGTTGAAGAAGAATAAATTAATATTGCTCCAATGACGGCAAAGGAACCTATCAGAGTAAATAGTTTGAGCAGTATATATTGTTCTTTTTGTTTCTCGAAAATTATTAAGATCGAAATGAACAGCAGGAAAAATGCAAACCCGATAATCCATATTCTGCTCAGGGAAATCATAATGGAGAGTATGTAAATTGCCACAAGGTATAAACCGTAATTTCGTTTTTCGGAAAAATAATAATAACATCCGAAGAATAAATTAAACGGTAGGATATATCCGATGCGGGACCATATGTAGCCGGTTTTTATTCCGCTGAATTCAACTGCGTAAGGATCTTCTCCGAAGTACACGCTGTTTTTTTCGAATAGTCTTACGGGGATTCTTTTCTGAAAAAAATATTCAAAACACTGAATGCAAATAAATATTGTTGCAATAACGACAATAGAGTTTTCAAAAAAATTAAGAGCCTTAATATCTGTAATCGTTACTACGAAATAGGGGAGAAATAAAAAATTACCGAAAGGTCTGATAACGCTTATTGTGTCCTTGATAGAAAATGAAGAAATCAAAAAAGGAACTGTCATTGATATTATGAACAGCGCAAAAAGTATGGAAAATGAAATCCTGTAATTGATAAGATGTAATTTATTCTTCCTGATCAATATCACAATGAAAAGTGCTATCCAGAAAAGATCAGTAAAAAAGATTGTTCCTATTCCGCCGAAATCGCCGATCTCAAGACTCGGATTTACATAAATGAATTCTCCGAAATTTGTAATCACCATCAGAGAAGTAATTATTCCCGTGCGATAATCATACAGCAGCATAACAAGCGCTGTAATAATAAAAATATAAATGAAAAACATCTGCATGACTATAATTCAATTGGCATTAAAGTATAGAAATATTGAAAATCAAGAAAGTTAGAAAATACATTGAACAAATTTATTCAAAAAATATTAACGTGATTTATTTTGGATTATTTACTCTTCCTTTCAGAAGATGCATTAATTCCTCAGCGGCAAGACTGAATGAAAATAAATCTCCTGCGTTGAATTTTTCTTCTACGGAAATTTTCTTAAGAAAACTGTAACTGATCGCTATGGTTCCGACCGATACGCAAGGAAGTACAAATCCTGTTCCTCCTTTTCCAAAAGCATTAATTAAGATCAGGGAAAATATTACCGAAAGAATCATGGAGGAGACTGATATTATCAGCAGATAATTATATTTGTTGTATGCCAGAATTATCAGCGAGATGAACATTACTACAGGCCAAAGCAGTATAGTCAGAGAAAAACTTTTTAATATTAAAACTGATTCTGTGAATTTTTCTCCGAACATCAGGGAAATTATTTTATCGGCAAAAATAAATGTAACGGCTCCGAGAAATATGCCGATGATAATATACAAATAAAATATCAGGCTTATCTTTCCGGTTGTATTTTCTTCCGGCTTTTTGGCGTATCTCAAAAGAAGCGGCATTAATGTATAGCTGACTCCCTGAACTATTGTAAGTAAAATCAGGTAGATTTTATTTGAAGCGTTATAAAGTCCTACTGCCTGATCATTCAGCACAATACCCGTGCAGAGAATTACAAAGGAAGATGTTATTCCTTCGGCTTTGGATGCAAGCCCCAGCTGGTAGGCTTCCTGCAGCGTTTTGAGATTAGCTTTAAGGTTAAGACTGATCCTGATGCTGTTATTTTTGATGTAAGGAATGAAGAGAAAAAATGATGTGACAAGAGCCTGTATGACGGAGCAGATTATCAAAACGGTGACAGAATGAAATTTTATGAAGACAAGAAATATTAATCCTGCATAAATGATCTGACCTGCCAGTTCCGAAATCGAATTGTAGTATAGCTTGTTATTTGCAAGGTAATAGTATCTGATCGCGAATGTCTGTGCAAGGAATGTAATTGAAAAAATCAGTATCAGTATATATTTGTGAAAATCAAAAATAAAAAATCCTGCAATTATCAGGACTGTGTATGTGAAAATTAAGGTAAGAAGCTGCAGTGAAATTATTCTTCCGATTACTGCAGTGCTGTCAGCCTTGTCACAGAGCTTGTTTGTGCCGTAATTTAAATATCCGAAGTCAACGAAAAATCCGAAATAAGAAAGGATTACAAAAAGGTATGAATAAAGTCCGTACCCTTCAGGTCCTAAGGCTCGTGTGATGACGGGCAAAGTAACGAATCCAATCAATCTTGAAATTGAATCCACACCTACCTTCGAAATGAAGTTTAAGATTAATTTCAAAAATTCATTTAGTTTAGTTTTAAGGATGCATCATTGGTTCACTAAGTCATTACAAATATTTCTCAGATTTTTTGCAAACGAATCCCAGTTTAATAAATTTTCATATCTTATTTTGGATTCAATACACATGCTCCTGTACAGATTCGTATTCTCGATCAGCTCCGATATTCTGCTGCAGTAATTTTTTTCATCCGCTTCTTTGTCAAGAATTATTCCTGTCACTTTGTCTGTGACGATCTCCGGGATTCCGCCTGTGTTGCTCGTTATCGCAGGGATTCCATAAGCCGCAGCATCACATAATGCAATCGGTGACATATCCGCTTTTGAAGGAAGTATAAAAAAATGCGCTCCGGAAAATAAGTCCTGCATTTTTATCCTGTCACTTTCACTGTTTTTATCCAGAGATGAAATATTGTTAATATAATCTCTGCGGTATTGCTCATGTACTCGGCACCCTGCAATAGCAAGTTTTATTTTATATCCGTCTGATATCAATGAATCACAAATTCTGACAGTCATCTCACCCCCCTTTCTTTCCCAGTCAGCGCCGATAAATAAAAAATTAATATTCCTGCGCTTGTTTAAGTCACGTTCATTTTGCTTGATATCTCCCTCCTCAACATTTGCGCCGAATGGAATCACTATTACTTTGCTCTCTGAAATTCCGTAATCATTTATGACAGAGTCTGCGCACCAGCCGGATGACGCCACGACCATTGAGCTTTTACTGACAGTCTTCATTGAAATGTCCTCCATTCTTGTCAGGAGATTCTTATGCATCCGGTTTTTATAATAATGTTCGAATATTAATTTAGGTGTCCCGTCTGTAATTTGTACTAAAGGTTTCTTAAAAGATGTGTAATAAAAAGGAAAAACGGATGTGGAAATGACAATGTCATATTCAATTTTCGCAAGCTCATCGTCTATGTATTGTCCATAATGTTTCAGAAGTGAATTTGAATATTTAAAATCAAACCGGGAATGCCGTGTAAATATTTTTTGTGATCTGTCGATTAGCTCAGTCAGGTTTTCCGCAAGTCTGTGAAACGGTTTTGAAGGTACAGGTGAAATTATGTGAACTGTTTCAAATTGCCTCATCAGTGATTCCGTTAAATAATAAGGAACTCCTGACCAGGTTTTTTTATCCCGGATATCATCCTGTAAAACAAAAACAATTTTCATTTAACAAACTAAAATTTTCCCCGACTCAATCTCACGAAAGAAATATGAATTATAAAATAAATAAATACAAAAGATAAAATGGGGCAGTAAATTATTTAATTTTGTCGCGAATTTTTTTTGCAGGCAAACCTGCACAAAAGGAATTTGGCGGGATGCTTTCATTGACTACTGAATTCGCTCCAATGCTTGAATTGATTCCGATTGTTACACCGGGAGAAATGATAACTCCCGAATAACAAATTACTCCGTACTCAAATTTAACCGGAGCGCTGACTTCCGGGCTGGGCGGAAACAATGAGGTGGTTTGGTGCGTCCAGATTTGGCAGTAGCCGCCGACGCCGCTGTAATTTTCAAAAATAATTTTATTCGTTAAATCTAATATTGATTTGTGCCCAATGAAAGATCCTTTACCGAGAAAGAGATTCTTAAATGGAATATCCTTATCGGGCCTGTGAAGGATTATCCCCGGTTCAATTCTGCAATCTTCCCCGATTGTCGCTCCGTATTTTCTCATATATCTTTTTATAAAAACGAATGGCATTCTTTCAATGCATTTTGAGACTCCGTATGATCCGTACAAATAAAAATAAAATCTGCATTTCAGATTCAACATAATGCCCTGAATTCCCAATAATATTTTTCTCATTATAAATAAGTTAATGAATTAAATATCAAAAACTTTGCGGACAGCTTTTATTATTGTTAACACATTGTCATCGGTAAGCGTTGGATACATTGGGATTCTAATAAGCCGTTTAAAAAATTCGATGGAGCCGTTTAAATTTGTTCTGTCGAAAATGCAGTTGCGGTTATAGTATGAATTAATATGCAGCGGACTGTAATGGACATTAACCCCAATGCCTTCGGCATCCAAAGATCTGAGTAAAAATTCCTTATCATCAGGATCGACAAGAATATTAAACAAGTGCCAGTTGCCCTGAATCTCTTCCACTTCAGGTCTCAGACTAAAGGCTTTAATGTTTTTAAACGCTTCCAAATATTTCCCTGCGATTTCTTTTCTTTTGGAATTCAGCCTGTCTAATTTTTTTAATTGTGTTCTTCCCATCGCGGCAAGAATATTTGACTGAACGTAACTGTTACCCTTGTCGACATATTCATAATAACCTTTCTTGAACGGGTCAGTCAGGTAAGTGTGTTTGTCAGTTCCCTTATCTCGCATGATCATTATCTTCTTTGCAAGCTCATCATCATCAGTTACAATTGCGCCACCTTCTCCGACAACCAAATTTTTGGTCCCGTGAAAACTGAAACAAGTTACATCCGCCATTGTCCCTGTCTTCTTCCCCTTATATACGGCGCCGATTGATTGAGCGGAATCCTGAACAGTATAAAGATTATGTTTCTCTGCAATTGCATTTACAGAATCCATATCACACGGATAGCCCGCGTAATCCACCGGTATTATTGCGACAGTTTTATCAGATATTGCTTCTTCAATTTTATTTATATTAATATTGCCGCTCAGAGGATCTACATCGACAAGTTTCACTTTTAAATTATTCAGTATTGGCGCTAATGCTGTAGATGTAAAAGTAAAATTAGGTACGATAACTTCGCTGCCGGCAGGGAAGTCTTTAATCAAAAATGCAAGATCAAGCGCAGCAGTACAGTTCGTTGTAAAGAATGCATGCCTGACTCCAAGATATTCTGCGAGCTCTTTTTCAAATGCACGGCATTCGGGACCATCGCCGCTCACAAATGTTGAAGAGACCGCATTCTTCACAGCCTCTATGTCATCTTCTTCTATTGTTGGTTTATAAAGAAGTATTTTTGTTTTGGCAACCGGCTCACCGCCGTTAACAGCCAGCAGTTTGTTTTTGTAGTTCATAAACTAAATTATTTTGCAGTGCAAAAGTATTCAAAACTTTCATAACAAACTCCGAAGAAAATTCAAAATCTGCCCGGTAATTTCGTGTTACTTTTTTTTGATTTTATTAAATCAGAATTTCTTTGGAATATAAAATAATATTCAGGAAGGCAGATATAAAAATCCGAAGTTGAGAACCAGTAAAGTTAACATAGGTAAAGAAAAGTAAAGATCAATAGAGTCTAATGTGTGCTAAAAAAAATTCTTCCTGCATAAAATGTAAAGCCGGATTTTTAAATGACGCCTGCCTCATGAAAATAACATCAAAGCTTAGTAACCTTTTTTCTGAACCTTTTCACAATCTGATTCCACCATGAGTTTCACCAGTTCATTAAACGTAACCTTCGGCTCCCATCCAAGTATCTTCTTAGCCTTAGAAGCGTCTCCAATGAGCAGGTCTACTTCAGTCGGTCTGAAATAATTCTTATCAACTTCGACAAGAACTTTTCCGGTTTTGGAATCCAAGCCTGTTTCATCTTCATTTTTTCCTTTCCATTCTATGTTGATGCCGATTTCTTTAAATGCCAATTCCACAAATTCTCTTATTGAATGAGTCTGCCCGGTTGCAAGTACAAAATCATCAGGTTCATCCTGCTGAAGCATTCTCCACATTCCTTCGCAAAACTCCGGAGCGAATCCCCAGTCGCGTTTTGAATTGAGATTGCCGAGAGAAATATTTTCCTGATGTCCGTGCTTTATTCTCGCAACAGCTCTCGAAATTTTCCTTGTGACAAAAGTTTCTCCCCGTCTCGGAGATTCATGATTAAATAAAATTCCGTTGCATGCAAACATATTGTATGCTTCCCTGTAATTCACGACAATCCAGTAACCGTAAATCTTAGCAACTCCGTAAGGACTTCTCGGATAGAAAGGAGTTTTTTCCGTCTGCGGAACTTCCTGCACTTTTCCGTAAAGTTCGCTCGTAGACGCCTGGTAAAATTTCACTTTTCTCAAACCGGTTTCTCTTATCGCATCAAGAAATCTTAATGTCCCCAATGCGTCAACCTGCGCAGTGTAGTCCGGAACTTCGAATGAAACTTTTACATGGCTTTGAGCAGCAAGATTATAGATCTCATCCGGTTCGATCTTTTCAAGAAGTCTGTTCAGACTGCTCGTATCAACGAGGTCGCCGAAGTGAAGAAATAAACTGCTGTCTAACAGCTTAGCGTCTGAATACAAATGGTCGATTCTTTTTGTATTAAATGAACTGCTTCTTCTTATTATGCCGTGTACTTCGTAGCCTTTATCAAGTAATAACTCGGTTAGATAACTTCCATCCTGACCGGTGATTCCGGATATTAGAGCTTTTTTCATTCAATTAATTTTTATTTATTAAAAGACTTTGTGAATTTAATTTATTGCTGCAATAAAATTTTTTAAAATGATATTTATTTATCCTGAAATTTTTTTATGGTCTTAACCGTAAATTCAATCTGCTCTTTAGTAAGCTCAGGATAAATTGGCAATGCAACCGAATCACCGGCGCACCATTCTGAAACAGGGAATTCTCCTTTCGTATATCCTAAGTAAGCAAAACATTCCTGCAAATGAAAAGGCACCGGATAATAAATTTCCGAGCCGATTTCATTCTCTGTTAAAAAATTTCTAAGCTCATCCCTGTTCTTGGTTCTTACTACATACTGATTATATATGTGATAATATTTTAAATTATATTTTTTGTAAACGGGCTCAGGCAAGAGGATACTGTTCTTCGCATCATATTTTAATTTACCTTCACCTTCTGACATGCCGTTATCCATAAACAATTTTGTGTAGAGCTCGGCATTCTCCTGCCTTTTTTTTGTCCAAGAATCAAGATGCGGAAGTTTAACATTAAGCACTGCCGCCTGTATAGCATCTATGCGGAAATTTCCTCCGATGATTTTGTGATAATATTTGGGCTTTCCTCCGTGAACCCTGAGTATGCGCAGCTTCTCAGCAAGTGCGTCATCGTTTGTAGTCACGAGTCCGCCGTCTCCGAAACAACCTAAATTCTTACTTGGATAAAATGAAAAGCAGCCGATGTGACCAATGTTGCCGACCTTTCGCCCGTCTATATACTGCGTTCCGATAGACTGAGCAGCGTCTTCAATTACCATTAAATTATTTTCATCTGCTATTTCCATTATTTTCTCCATCTCGCAGCTTTGACCGTACAGGTGCACTGGGACAATCGCTTTTGTTTTTTTCGTAACTAATGATTTTAATTTTTCCGGGTCGAGATTAAATGTAACAG
>JBBRTN010000055.1:0-8363 GCA_038244395.1 Ignavibacteria bacterium | reverse complement strand
GTTGACGGACTCAGAACTCCTGTAGGTAAACACGCGGGAACTCTGAAAGACACAAGACCTGATGACATGGCTGCTGTTTTGATTAAAGAAATAGTAAGAAGAAATTTTGATGAAAAGAATATTTCAAAAGAACTTATAGAAGACCTGATCTTAGGCAATGCAAACGGCGCAGGCGAGGAGAACAGGAATGTTGCGCGTATGTGTGTTCTGCTCGGCGGTCTTCCCATATCAGTCGGCGGCGTGACTGTCAACCGGTTGTGCGGTTCAGGGATGCAGGCGTTTATTGACGGTGTAAGAGCAATCAGAAACGGAGAAGGCGAATGCTATTTAACAGGCGGAGTTGAATCAATGACACGCGCCCCGTTTGTGATCGGAAAGAATTCCGAATCATTCGGAAGGAAAACTGAAATGTTTGATACTACAATAGGATGGAGATTTACAAATCCAAAACTTTCTAAAATGTACCATCCTTATTCAATGGGAGAGACAGCCGAGAATGTCGCAGAGAAATATAAAATCACCAGGGAGAGACAGGATGAGTTTGCATATAACTCCCAGATGAAAACGAGGAAAGCCATTGAGACCGGAAAATTTAAAGATGAAATTTTTCCTGTTGATGTAATTGTAAAAAAAGAAAAGATAAATTTCGACACAGATGAATTTCCCAGATTCGATACGACTATTGAAAAGCTGTCAAAGCTTAAACCCGCATTCAGAGAAGGCGGCACTGTCACTGCAGGGAACTCAAGCGGTATAAATGACGGAGCAAGCCTCATGCTTGTCGCATCGGAGGATTTTATAAAAAAATATAACCTGAAGCCGAGAGCAAGATTTGTTTCCTCTGCTGTAGCGGGTGTCGATCCTTCTTTTATGGGTATCGGTCCGGTTCCGGCTTCAATCAAAGCTCTTAGCAGGGCGAATTTAAAGACCGGTGATATTGATCTGATTGAACTTAATGAAGCATTTGCAGCGCAGAGTCTCGCATGTATTGATGAATTAAAGCTCGATGATAGTAAAATTAATATTAACGGCGGAGCGATTGCGCTTGGTCACCCGCTTGGAAGCAGCGGCTCCAGAATTATAATTACTTTATTGAATGAGCTGGAAAAGCAAAATAAAAAATACGGACTCGCAACTATGTGCATTGGTGTCGGTCAGGGTATTGCCGGTGTGATTGAAAGAATTTAGTAGTCAATGGTCAATTGTCAATGGTCAATGATAGCTTTCAATATTTTACTTAACCTGTATTTAAAATAGTATAAATAGTATAATGGGAAAAAAAACTGTAGAAGAAAAAGCGAAGGATGAAGGAGTTGATAAAATAAAGCGGCATATATTTTTGTGCTGTGACCAGACCAAACCTAAATGCTGTGAGAAGAGCGTTGGGCTGGAGTCGTGGGACTTTCTGAAATCCAGATTAAAGGAATTAAACTTAACAGGTGACGGAGGAATTTTCAGGAGCAAGGCAAATTGCCTTAAAGTCTGTCAGGACGGACCGATAGCAGTTGTCTATCCCGAAGGAGTCTGGTATCATTCGTGTACACCCGATGTTTTGGAGATGATAATTCAGAGCCACTTGATAAACGGTAAGCCGGTGAAGGAGTTTGTTATTAATATAAGTAATATATTAAATACAGATGAAAGTGAAATCAGTCTAAAAGATTTTCGTTAAAAAAAATTAATTAAATTTTAAAAAGAGAAATATGAAAGAAATTGATTTGAATATTAAATTTAAAGATTTCAAATACAAAAGACCTGACATCAATGAAATCGAAGAGAAGTTCAACTCTCATATAAGGGAATTCGAAAATTCAGATAATGCAGAGGACCAGTTCAGGATACTCAAAAAGGTTAATGCATTGAGGAATGATTTTGATTCGATGAGAAGCATAGCATCAATCAGATACACCATAGATACAAATGATAAATTTTACAATGAAGAGCACGGGTATTTTGACAATGTGGGTCCCGTTTATTCCGGATTCAAGGAAAAGTATTACAAAGCGCTGGTCAATTCAAAACACAGAATAGAACTCGAAAAAATAGCGGGGAGATATCTCTTTGATATTGCAGATTTATTTCTGAAAGTTTTCAGTCCGGAAATAATTGATGATTTAAAAAATGAAAACAGATTAGTAACTGAATATGTCAAACTCATTGCTTCGGCAAGAATAAAATTTGATGGACAGGAAAGAAACCTTGCGGGTATGTCAATTTATACCGAATCTGAGAACAGGGAAGTAAGAAAGAGCTCAAGTGAATCCAGGTGGAAATTTTTTTCGGACAATGAAAAGGAATTTGACAGGATATATGATGAGCTTGTGAAGGTCAGGACCGGGATAGCACGCAAGCTTGGCTATGATAATTTTATTCAATTGGGTTATGACAGAATGGGCAGGACTGATTATACTTACAGGGAAGTTGAGGGCTTCAGAAATTCAGTGAAAGAATTCATTGTTCCGGTCTCACTTAATCTTAACGAAATTAAAAAAAAGAGAATAGGTCTGGATAAGCTTTATTATTATGATTCCGGATTTAATTTTAAAAGCGGAAACCCTACGCCAAAAGGACCTCCGGACTGGATAATAGGGAAGGCGAAGAAAATGTATGATGAACTTTCGGAAGAAACGGGGAAATTTATTGAGCTTATGGCTAAACGTGAATTAATGGATCTTGAAAACCGTAAGGGAAAATCTGCCGGCGGCTATTGCTCATATATAGCGAATTATGAAAGTCCATTTATTTTTTCTAATATGAACGGGACGGCGGATGATGTCAGGGTTTTGACACATGAAGCCGGGCACGCATTTCAGGTCTATGAAAGCCGCGGGTTTGAAATAGATGAATATCTACATCCTACAATGGAAGCATGCGAGATCCATTCAATGAGTATGGAATTTATCACCTGGCCCTGGATGCAGCTATTCTTCGAAGAGGATACGGATAAATTTTTCTTTTCACATTTAAGTGAAAGACTGAATTTTATTCCTTATGGAGTGACGGTTGACGAATTTCAGCATTATATTTATGAGAAACCGGAAGCATCACCGGATGAGAGAAAGAAAAAATGGAGAGAGATTGAAAATAAATACCGCCCGGATATAGATTATGAGGATAATGATTTTCTTGAGCGGGGCGGATTTTGGTTTCAACAGGGGCATATTTTCAAGAAGCCGTTTTATTATATTGACTATTGTCTTGCAGAGATTTGCGCATTACAATTCTGGAAGAAATGTAATCACGACAGAGATGCTGCCTGGCAGGAATATCTTAATCTCTGTAAAGCCGGCGGCAGTAAGCCTTTCCTTGAATTACTGAAAATTGCGGAAATAAATTCTCCGTTTGATAAAGAAGTTGTCAGATCAATTGTTGAATACAGTGATGAATGGCTTGTAAGCTTCAGTAAAGAATTTGATTTTGACCAGTATCCTTAAAATTAAAATCTAATCAAATCCCTTTCGTTACAATAGACAGTTTTATAAATTACCATTTACTAATTACTAACTACAAAAATAATCCATTCAGTTGTTTCCAAACTTTCCTGTTCCGGATCGGCAAATATTCATATAGAAAAAATAAAAACTTTTAAATACAAAAAGTAATTTCTAATTTGCTTAAGTAAAAAATTTTTAATTTAATTTAATTTAATTTGGATAGGCTTTTAGAGTTTACCAAAAATGGAATCTATTGTTCACAAGCCCGTGTATTCATCGATCCCTGGCATCCTGCAGACAGGGCAATAATTACCCATGCACATTCTGATCACGCCAGAGTCGGGAGTAAATTTTATCTTGCACATAAAAAAACCGTGCCCGTTTTAAAATACAGATTGGGAAATGATATAAACGCAGAAGGGATTGAATACAATAGTCCAACATTGATTAACGGAGTAAGAATTTCTTTACATCCCGCGGGACATATTCCGGGCTCAGCGCAGGTTCGTCTTGAATACAAAGGTGAAGTAGCAGTTGTATCGGGTGATTATAAATTAGAATATGACGGATTCACGGAAGCATTCGAGCCGGTTAAGTGCAATACGTTTGTTACCGAATCCACATTCGGACTGCCGGTATATAAATGGAAAAGTCAGGATGAAATTTTCAATGAAATAAATAACTGGTGGAAACGAAATAAGGACAATGGAATAGCATCTGTGCTCTGCGGCTATTCACTCGGCAAGGCTCAGAGGATTCTCTTTAATGTTGATAACTCAATAGGAAAAATTTTCGGTCACGGCGCCGTTACTGCCATCAATGAAATAATGATTAATGAAGGTGCGGTCCTACCTAAAATTTTAAAGGCTGATTCTTCCGTGAATAAGAAAGATTTTGAAGGGTCATTGATAATTGCTCCTCCATCGGCTGTGGGCAGCAGCTGGCTGAATAAGTTCGGTCAATATTCAATTGGCTTTGCCTCAGGCTGGATGAATATCCGTGGTTTCAAAAGAAGGCAGAGTCTCGATGCCGGGTTTGCTTTATCTGATCATGCAGACTGGACCGGTCTTAACGAAGCAGTGAAAGAAACTGGAGCGGAGAAAATTTTCGTTACGCACGGCTATACTTCTGTATTTGTTAAATGGCTGAAAGAAAACGGTTACGATGCTGAAGAACTCTATTCCAAATTCGAATCCAAATACGAAGGGAATGAAGAATAGAATTAAGAATAGAATGAAGAATAATAAGAGCAGCAGGATATCAACTTGTATGAATTAATTTATCCAAATATTTAATCTGAAAATAATTTGAAACACTTTGCAGATTTTTACGGAGCCCTGGACAGTACTAACAGCTCTAACGATAAAATAGAAATCATTAAAGAATATTTTTCAAAAGCTGCTGATGACGATAAGGTGTGGACTCTATATTTATTTTCAGGAGGTAAGATCAAAAAAAAATTCAATACAACGCAGCTCAGGGAATGGGCTGTGGAATTTGCGAATATTCCGGAATGGCTTTTTGAAGAATCATATAATACAGTTGGTGACCTCGCAGAAACAATTTCGCTTATATTACCCGAGTCGGAAAACCTTTCCGATAAAACCCTTACTTACTGGATTAATTTCATTGAAGACATAAATAAAATCAAAGAAGAAAACAGGAAAGATAAAATTATCGAAGCATGGAAGAGTCTGAATCAAAAGGAAATATTTGTTTTCAATAAATTAATTACCGGCGGCTTTAGAGTAGGCGTATCGCAGAAGACAATTGTTAATGCTCTTTCAGGATTAGAAAATATTGAGAAAAATGTGATTGCACACAGACTGATGGGCAACCGGCATCCTGCGAAAATATCATATAAAGAATTACTGAGCGGGGAAAATGTAAAAGATGAAATTTCCAAACCATATCCTTTTTTTCTTGCGTTTCCATTGGGTAACGGACCGGGAGAGCTTGGAAATCCTGAAGAGTGGCAGGCAGAATGGAAATGGGACGGCATCAGGGGACAGCTGATCTACAGGAAAGGCGAACTGTTTATCTGGTCAAGGGGTGAAGAACTTGTGACTGAAAAATTTCCTGAATTTGAATTTGTAAAAAATTTTCTGCCGGATGATATCGTGTTTGACGGAGAAATTATGTGCTATGCAGACAGCAGTCCTCTCCCTTTTAATTTACTGCAGACAAGAATAGGAAGAAAAAATATTACTCCGAAAATAATGAAAGAGGCTCCGGTTATTTTTATGATTTATGATGTGCTTGAATTCGAAGGGAAGGATATAAGGACTCTGGCTCTTGAGGAAAGAAGAAAGAAGATTTCTGACATCAGGACTTTGATTTTAGATTCCGGCTTTCTTAAAATATCCGATGAAATAAAATTTTCTGATTGGGAGGAGCTTAAAGACATACGCGAAAAATCCAGAGAATATTTAACAGAAGGCATCATGCTGAAGAGAAAGAATTCCGCTTACCAGACAGGAAGAAAAAAGGGAGACTGGTGGAAATGGAAGGTAGATCCGTTTACTATAGACGCTGTCATGATCTACGCGCAGAAAGGTCACGGACGGAGAGCGGATTTATTTACCGATTATACTTTTGCCGTTTGGGATGGTGATAAGCTCGTATCGTTTACGAAGGCATATTCCGGATTGACGGATAATGAGATAAAGGAAGTGGATACATTTGTAAAAAGAAATACGCTGGAGAAATTTGGTCCGGTGCGAACAGTCAAACCGGAATTGGTTTTTGAAATTGCGTTTGAAGGAATCGCAGAATCCAACAGGCACAAAAGCGGTGTGGCACTGCGTTTCCCGAGAATGCTCAGATGGAGAAAGGATAAGAAAATAGAAGATGCGGACAGTTTGGAGAGTTTGAAGAAGTTATTGAAGAAATAATTTGGATCCCCGATAGGAGCACTCGGGGATGACAAAAAACGGTCTGTCATTCCTTTATGTTTCCACTTTGTCAGTACCGCATGCCCCCACTTTGTCATTTCCGCATGCTCTTAGCGGAAATCCAATCAAATTTATCTGGTATTTTGGATTTACGATTTTTGATTTGTGAATGGATCCCCGATAGGAACACTCGGGGATGACAAAAAACACAGTTAATATTTTTGAAACTTTCATTGTAAAAAAATATTTTATACAGACATAACTTTTCTTGTTGAATAATAATAATAATTTTGCTATCGAATTAATTCTCAGCTGGTTCTCTTCCAGGAACTGGACTCCTTTTGATTTTCAAAAAGAAATATGGGAATATTATACAAAAGGTTACAGCGGTCTGCTGAACGCACCGACCGGAAGCGGAAAGACTTATGCAATGTGGTTTGGGGTAGTTATAGATTATATTTTAAAATACCCTGAAGATTATAAAAAAAAGAAAGAGAAAGGTATCCAGTTACTTTGGATTACTCCGCTTAAAGCTTTATCGAAAGACATTGAGAGAGCATTGCAGGAATCATGTGATGACCTGGAAATTCCCTGGAAGGTCAGCACAAGAACGGGCGATACTTCAGCTTCATTAAAGCTGAAGCAAATGAAAAATATGTACGAAGTTTTAATTACCACTCCTGAGAGCCTGCATCTTATGCTTGCACAGAAAGATTATTCTGAATTGTTTAAAAATCTTAAAGCAGTAGTGGCGGATGAGTGGCATGAACTCCTTGGCTCAAAGAGAGGTGTGCAGGTAGAGCTGGCATTGTCCAGACTTAAAAATCTGAAGAAAGATCTCAGGATATGGGGAGTGTCAGCAACTATCGGAAATCTCGGTGAAGCAATGGATGTATTATTAGGCAGCAGGACTGAAAATAAAAAGGTTAAGAGAAAAATTATTCTTGCAAAGATAGAAAAGAAAATAGAAGTTGAATCTGTATTGCCGGATGAAGTAGAGAAATTTCCCTGGGCAGGATATCTCGGTATAAAATTACTCGACAAGATTATTCCAATCGTGAGAAAAAGCAAATCAACATTAATATTTACAAATACCCGCTCACAGACTGAAATATGGTTTCAGAAAATTCTGGAATTTTATCCCGAGTTTGCCGGGCAGATTGCTCTTCATCACGGTTCGATTGACAGGAGTATACGTGACTGGGTAGAGAGCTCTCTTCACAAAGGGAATTTAAAAATTGTAGTATGTACTTCGAGTCTTGACCTTGGAGTTGACTTCACTCCGGTCGAAACTGTAATTCAAATCGGGAGTCCAAAAGGTGTCGCCAGATTTCTTCAGCGTGCGGGAAGGAGCGGGCACAGACCGGATGCAGTGAGTAAAATTTTCTTTGTGCCTACACATTCACTCGAGCTTGTGGAAGGAGCAGCCTTAAAAGAAGCGATGAGAACAAATAAAATCGAAGACAGGCAGCCGCTCATAAAACCATATGACGTTTTGATACAATACCTTGTAACACTTGCGGCGGGAGAGGGATTTAATCAAAAAGAAATTTTTGAGGAGGTCCGTTCAACCTTTGCCTACAGTACTCTGAGGGAAGATGAATGGAACTGGATCATGAGATTTATAACAAGCGGAGGCGAGACTTTAAAAAATTATGATGAATATTCGAAAGTAGAGTTATCGGATGGTTTATATAAAATCACTGACAAAAGAAAAAAAATGTTTCATAAAATGTCCATCGGTACGATTGTGAGTGACCTTAGCATGAATGTAAAATATTTAAAAGGAGGAAGTCTCGGGTCTATAGAAGAAAGTTTTCTTACTCAATTGAAACCCGGCGATGTATTTTCTTTTGCGGGAAGAAGTTTAGAATTATTACATATAAAGGAGACTACGGCTTATGTTAAAAAGACAAAGAAAAAGAGCAGCAGGATACCAAGCTGGCTCGGTGGAAGGATGCCGTTGTCATCCCAGCTTTCCGAGATGCTCAGGCTAAAATTAAATGAAGCGTTAGAAGCAAATCCCAAAGACATC
>JBBRTN010000054.1:0-8380 GCA_038244395.1 Ignavibacteria bacterium | reverse complement strand
CAACTCTGTAGTTTTCCTCGGATAAAATTTTATCCTGCTCCGCAGAAACAAGATTGCGGTCCAGGATTTCTACTTGTTTGTATTGTGTTTCCAGGTCAATATATGCTTTTTTTATTTCACTGCGTATCTGCTGCTGAAGCTGACTGATATTATCCTGTTTCTGCTTAATTGCAATTTCAGATGCCTGGCTTTTATTTCTTAATTTGAATCCCTGAAAAATTGAATAGCTCATAGACAGTCCAAAACTAAATTGTCTGGAGTCAATTATATTTTCTATGCGGGATGCATTGACATTATAATTTAAAAATCCTAATACAGTAGGAAAATACAGATTCTTTTTGTCAATGCCGTACTGAACCTGGCTGATTCTAAAATCCTGCTCAGAAGATCTGTAATCATACCTGTTTTCCAATGCTTCATTCACGAGTAATTCAGTATTTGAATTTCTCTCTAAAATTAGTTTGAGCTCAGGAGTAGTTAAATTTGTTTCTATATTTTTATTTGATACAGAATAAAGTCTATTCATATCGGTGTTCATTGCAAGAAGCAGATCAACTTTACTTTTCTCCAGGTCATTTTTAGACCTCTCCAATGCAAGTTCATTCTGCGCTACCTGCACGTCCTGCCTGTAAACATCAGCTATAGTCTTCTTTCCGACATTCATAAACTCTTTGACACTTTCCAGCTGAGCCCTGGAGTCGGTTAAATTCTCATCATTTGCAATTACGATTTTATCTTTTTTCAGCACATCAAAGTAATTTGCGTTTACAGCATATACAATATCATACTTGTCCTTATTCAGCGTAATTAATGCTGATGTCTCATTTTCTTTTTGAAGATCTATTTGCTGATAATTAGACAATCCGTTAAAAAGAGTGACCTGTGAATTAAGACCAAGACTAAAACTATTTATCCATGTATTCTGCTTCGGGATAATAATAGGAAAACCGTTTTGAAAAGATACTGTGCCTTGTGAAAAGGTATTATTCCGGCTCCAGTTAGCCGTCATGCCTAAGGTTGGAAATAAATTCCCTTTTGCAATGCCCGTATTTAGTCTTTGTATTTCCAGATTTTTCTCCTGAATTGTCACGCCGCTATTGTTTTTTAAAGCTGTGTTTACAGCTTCATTTAAATCTATTATTTCTTGAGCTTGAATGGTAAAAGAAACGGATAAAAAAGTTAAGGACAGGATAAATATTTTTTTCATTAATTAAGTTAAATTCAGTTAAGAATCAGATTTGTGTAACGTAGGTCAAAATAATAAGTTTCATATTTAAGAAACAGATAAAAATATTACATTATTTGTTACTTTAGACAGCATATTCCTTGTCAGGGTTTCAAATACTTCCGGTTTAAGTTTATAAAAATTTGTATTCACTATATTAAACTATATTGAAAAGTAAAAATAAAACAGTAGTATCGAAAAATAAATTTATGGTCCCAATTTCAATTAAATCTGACGGATGTGGAAAATAAACCTCACAAATATTTCTTTAGACATTTTATAAATTAACAATTAAGATTAATTTAAAAGAAAATAAATAATTAATATGCTTTATATAACGAGAAAGGAACATTTTTCATCCTCACACAAATTAGAAAATCCCGCTCTTCCCGGACATAGGAATGAAGAGATCTTCGGCAAATGCAATAATTTTCACGGTCACAATTATTACATCGAAGTTACTTTATCCGGTATTCCCGACAAGGAAAGCGGCTATGTGATGGATCTGAAAGTCCTGAAGAAAATTATTCACGAAGAGATATTAAATGAAGTGGATCATAAATTTCTGAACGAAATTAAAATGTTTAAAGATATAATCCCAACCACGGAAAATATGGTCGTAAAGTTCTGGCAAATACTCGAGCCAAAAGTAAAACGCTCCAATGTAAGTTTATATTCCATCGTACTTTACGAGACAGATAAGAATTATGTGGAGTACCGCGGCGAATAAACTGTTCGTTATTAAGTTATTAAAATGACAAAGAACGAAATAAAATATTATGAAAAGCTTAAACAGAAAAAATACCGTGACCTGGAAAATAAATTTCTGATAGAAGGAATTCATCTCATAGAAGAATGCCTGAAATCAAAAATATACGGCCCGGGGTTGGAAAAAATTTTTATTAGTGAGAATATCAGCCTGCCTTCGTCAATTTCAGAACTGCTAAAAAGTAAATCAGAGACAGAAATAATTTATCTGAGTGAACTGATTTTTAATAAACTGTCGGAAACAGTTAACACGCAGGGAATTGCAGGCATAGTTAATTTCCCCGAAAAAAAATATACGGTCGATTTCTCCAAATCAAATCTTCTGTCCGTCTTTCTTGATAATATAAATGATCCCGGCAACATGGGAACAATAATAAGGACCTGCAGCTGGTTTGGTGTGGATGAAATTGCAATCAGCAGAAATTCCGCTGACATCTATAATTCAAAAGTCATACGCGCTTCCCAGGGCGCAATTTTTAATATCAATATCAGGGAGGATTTAGACCTGGAAAGCGAACTTCGGATTTATAGTGAGAATGGTTTTGAAATTTTTTTGGCAGATGCCAAAGCCCTGAATACGCTAAGCATTCTTGAAGTCAGAACAGGAAGTAATTTTGCAGTTGTATTTGGAAATGAAGCTAACGGAATTTCACAAATGATTTCCGGTAATGAAAATTATACCCGCATAAAAGTTAGAGGGCATTCGGATTGCGAATCATTGAACGTAGCTGTAACTGCCGGAATAATCTTGAATTCACTGAAAAATCATTAATGTATAATTTAAAATTAAGAATTGTAAAGCGAAATAAAAAAAGCTGCCCTTAAAAATAAGAACAGCTTTTTAAAAGAAAATAAATCCAAAATTTATTTTATAAGAACCATTCTTCTTGTTGATTCAAAGCTCTTTGCACCGGTCACTTGTATCCTGTAAAAATATACTCCGCTGGCAAAACCTGATCCGTTAAATCTGACTTCATAATTACCCGCAGCTTTTAATTCTCCGTTAATAAGGTTCATTATCTCACGCCCAGTCAGGTCATATACTATTATGCTTACCTTCCCTTCCTGGGGCAGTGCATATTGTATCTTTGTAGATGGATTGAAAGGATTCGGATAATTTTGTGATAAGGAAAACTCCTTTGGGATAACAGTTGATACTATCGGGTCCTGACCTATGATGCCTACAAGAAAATCTATGAAATGCGTTGAAGGTGTTGTTACATCAGTATTAAATGTTCCATTAACTCCCGTGTATGCATTGATTTTTGTGTAAGGATTCGGAAGAACATTGTGCCATAATAATTGCAGGCTGTCAATAATATCATTAAAGGAAGCGGCCGTTGTGGTTAAGCTCAATTTGATAATCTTGGTTCCTAAGCCTGAATCAGAAACAAAATATCCATTGCCTGCACCCGGTAAAGTATTTGCTGCCAATCTTAATATATTAGCTGCGATAGAAGGATTTCTTGGTCTCATATTAAAAGGCATACTCGAAGAATCGCCGGTTGTTGTTTGAGCAAATGAATAAGCCAAAGTACCGCCGTTTGCAACTCCGGTATTAAATTCAAAAAAATATTGTCCTCCTGCTAATTGAAAAACAGTTGAATCCGGGTTTGTGTGTTTTATCCAAATTTCAAAGGTTATATGATTCGGAGAAACAATAACTTCGTTAGTTGCCGTCATCTTATACGTCGGTGTTATTTGGATCACCTGTGCACTGCCGATGTTAATCATTACTGCAAATAATATTAATGCAATAAATAGTTTTACAATTTTTTTCATTTTAATTAATTTAATTTTTTTGATTTGGGTTAATTTATTTTAGTAGCAATATAATGTATAAATTTTATGATTAAAATATATTTTTTCATACAACCTGTAACTTTTTTTAAGGCCTCATGAGAATAACTCCCAGCAGTGCATTATTATCATCAATACCTAAATCTGTTAAGTCTACGATTCCGTCCGCATTTAAATCTGTCACCCTGTAGCCTGTTACATAATTAAATAAATCATTATCAATTAAACTATTGTCTGTCAAATCTATTATTCCATCCTGATTTACATCACCGTTATACAGGCAGTAAGAAGTTCCTTTTAATATTTCATTATTTCCAAATGCCTGTGCACTACTTGAAGTAAAATCATAATTCACGATACTGCCTTTTGTAATGATTACTCCTCCGGATTTACTCCATGTTTCCAATGCGTTCCGGTGTTTAAGCTGTATATAATATGCCCCTGTCGGAGCGTTCTTAAAGAAACACAGCCCGGTAAAGTTCACTGAATCAATTACTGTTCTTGCAGAATCCACAAGAGCGTAAGGCGAGAATGTCTGGCGAAGGTATGCACTGACAGTATCACGTATGTTCATAGTGTTGTTTGAAATATTGTAAAATCCCTGTATAGCCATTTTAAGATTAAGAGTTGATACATTTGAATTTGAAATTCTGTAAATCCTTCCTGAAGTCGAGTATCTGCAGACATAAATTTCATTATTCTCATCAACTCCAAAACAGGACAGATTAAATGTAGAATCTAAGACAAATGTATTTGTTGTCGGATTTACTCCGTCATAATTCAAAGCCCATATTTTCCCCACTACGTAATCGGCATAAATATACTTTCCGTAAAATTCCGGAAGTAAAGAACCCCTGTAAACATAACCGCCTGTTATCGACGCTCCCGTATCATGATTGTATTCATAGACAGGTCGTGTAAAGCCCATCCCTGTGGTATCGCATGTGCCGTAGCAATGAAAGCCTTCCATTTTATTCCAACCGTAATTTTTTCCATTCTCTATGATATCTATTTCTTCATACAAACCCTGTCCCACATCCCCTGCCCATAGGCGGTTGGTCGGAAAATCAAAACTGAATTTCCATGTATTCCTCATGCCGTAAGCATATATTTCTTCTTTGTATCCCTGGCCATTTCCAAAAAACGGATTCGAATGCGGGATGGAATAATTTTTTCCGTTTGCAGATGAATCGACGTTTATCCTGAGTATTTTACCCAATAAAACCGAACGGTTCTGTCCGTTGCCAAACGGGTCTCCTCCGCTGCCGCCGTCTCCAAAGGATAAATATAAATAACCGTCTGAACCGAAAATTACTTTACCGCCGTTATGATTTGTAAACGGCTGGCTCAATGTTAAGTATATTAATTCAGAGCCTGTCACTGCTGAATCAGGATTGGATAAGCTCGTTGTGAATCTGGAAATTCTAGACCATAATGCTGAAGCGCTGTCAAATGTATAGTTAACATAAAAGTAGCGGTTGACTTCATAGTTAGGATGAAAAGCCAATCCCAGAAGTCCGGTCTCGCTTCCCGAAGCGGAGACTTTAGTGCTGAGATTAATAAATGTTTTTCTTGTGCTGACAGAAGATGAATTATTAAACACATAAATAATCCCTCTCTGCTGAACAACAAACAACCTGTTCGTCCCGTCAAAAGCGTTAACCATTTCTACAGGATTATTAAATGTTGCCAATCCGGGAAATGCATCCTGAAGCTTGTACTGAGCCCTCGCGCAAATTGCAAACAGGGAAATACTGCAGACTGAAATTGTGTATATAATTCTTTTCATAAGGAATACGGTTTTAATTTTTTATAAATAATTTTAAATTTATGTAAATCTCAGGGTGTCACTTTTGTTACTACAGAATAGGCATTGTTATCTATTATGGAGATGTCATTGATGTCTGTAAAATAATCTCCGTTTACATCCGTGACTAAATTTCCTGAAGCAAAATTATATGAATCATTATCTGCTAAGCTAAGATCATTCAAATCTATAATCCCGTCCTGATTCACGTCACCGCTGTAAATACAAGCCTTTGAGCCGGATAAGATTTCATTATTGCCGTATGCACCGGAAATATTGCCGGTAAAATCATAGCTCATAATGCTGTCCGCATAATATGAAAATCCTCCCTGCGTGCTCCATGTCTCAATTGAATTCCTGTGCTGCACTTCTATATAATAAACTCCTGTCTTCGCAGCCCTGAAAATTGCAGAGACATTGAAATTAACCGAATCTATTATTCCTTTAGATGAATCGACTTTAGAAAAAGGCGTCGTAATATTCCTGAGAAAAATAGTGACGGAATCTTTTCTGTTAAGTTTGTTTGCAGAAATATTATACAGACCCTGGGGAATTACTTTTATATTTAATGTTGTCGCATTGCCGAATTCAAATGTGGCAAATACGGGAAGATGGTCAGATGCATAGTGAAGCGCGTTCGCAAGTGTCTGCGTAACGGCAGTATTCGGAATTTTATTTATTGAGTCATTATAATGATGACCGTCGTTTCCATAAGACGTGTAAGTTCCGGGAACAAATTTTATCCCTCCCGGATTCTTTACGGCATTTGAATATAAAATCATATCGAACCTGTCATCAAGTCCTCCTGTTGCACCGTTTCCGAATGACCTGACTCTTGTTGATTGTGTATGGTAGGGCGAGTAAGAAGCGTTATTCCATATGCCGGTCAGGTTAAGTATGTCGTTAAAATTTCCGTCATCACCCGGGTTGTCCAGTAATAATTTTTTATATGCCGGTTCATTAGAATTGTAAATATTAAAATCACCGCACACAATAAAATTTGTACCTGCAGGTAACTGGTTAGTCCGTTTTCTTAAACTGTCTACCTCTGCTCCTCTCTTTATAGAATCCGAACTGTTAGCTTTTAAATGTGCTTCATAGATTCTCAACGTATCGCTGTAAAATTTATCCGCTACTTTAAATTCATTGATGTCTCTCACCTGCGTATGGATCGGCGTGTTGCTTATAAAATTGAACTCAGATGTCTTATAAAATATCGCATTATCGGTATCGAAGCCGTCTATGAATGTTCCCGCACTGTATGTGGCTGAAGTATGATTCATAACATTTGCCAGGAAAGAATTTACAGCTGCCTGAGATGTTATTTCACAAACTAACAGTATATCGGGATTCGCCGAACTTACGACAGTCCTGAAATAAGGATTCCTGACTGCAGTGTCAGTACCGGGATAGTTTAATAAATTATATGTCATTATTTTCATCTGCTGCTGCGCATTTATTTCAAACGGCAGAAAACAAAAGACTATTAGTGTAATAAGTAAACGCTTCAAATTTTTTTTATTAAAATTAATATAGTTGTGATTTTAAATACTGATGTTATGAATAAATATGTGAACAGTTTTTACTTATCCCAGGTTACTCTATAGTTACTCTATAGTTACTCTATAGTTACTCTATGGTGTAATTACTGAAATAAAATTGAAAGCATTGTTATCGGCGATGGATTCATCAGTAACGTCAATAAAGTTGTCTCCGTTTAAATCCGTATTTACATATCCGGATACAAAATTACTTGCATCATTATCAATCAACCCGAGATCCGTCACGTCTACAGTGCCGTCCTGATTAACATCACCGCTGTAAATACAAAACTTACCATTCTTTAAAATTAAATTATCTCCGTATGCCTTGTTAATTGCATTGGTAAAATTATAGAGATTGTTAGATGAACCTGTTGTAATTGTCTGAGGAAGATTGCTCCATGTCTCAATGCAATTCCTGTGTTTGATGATTACATAATAATTTCCTGTGGGTGTGTTATTGAAGACAAATGAACACGTAAATGTTATTGAATCAAGAACAGATCTTGAAGAATCAATTAATGAATAAGGAGAAGATGAGCTCCTGAGATATGCCATAGCAGTATCGCTTTTGTTTAGTGTCACTGCTCCCGCAGGGAAAAATCCCTCTTCGATCGCAGTAATGCTTACAGTAGCAGAAACATTTCCCGGAACATAGATATCATCAAATACTGCGGAGTCGGCAGCGCCGGATACATGGTTCCATAATGCTCCGAGATATTGAAGCGAAGATGAAGTGTATGTATTATCGGAGCCGGCTCCAATCTGAGTTGAAGTATTTCTCGGGTCAGCTTGCGGAAATCCTGATGAGCTGCTGTCGACAAATATCGACCAGTTATTTCCCGACGGGTCATAAATAATTTTAACGCTTAAAAATTGATTTGCATAATCTCCGGAAGATATAATATTTGTGAATTTGGAATTTGAATTTATTCCTCCTGTAAACTTCGCGAGTCTTACAGCATCAGCACTTCCGCTTTGTCCTAAGACTACTGCATACCCGTCTCCCGTAGTCACATCGGCGCTCGTCTTGCCTAGTATAAAAGCCATACCGTAATTGTTGTTATCAAACCCGGAAGGATCGACTCGTGACTGTCTCATATTAAAAGCCCACGTGAGAATACTTCCCGAATTTCCAATCTGAACGGGATAACCATTTACCGTTCCCAAATTTACATTGGCAAAGTCCCGACCAGCCGTTGTGCTTGCAAGTTTTTCACGGCTGCCATTAATATTTAT
>JBBRTN010000053.1:0-8389 GCA_038244395.1 Ignavibacteria bacterium | reverse complement strand
GTCAAAGGCTTCATATTCATACATAAGGCAGGGACGCGGTCCGACGAGGCTCATGTCTCCTCGGATAACATTGAATAATTGCGGCAGCTCATCAAGGGATGTCCTTCTGAGAAATTTTCCTATCGGCGTAACCCTGCTTTCGCTTATTACTTTTGTGGAAGCAGTCCGGATATCCTCGCTGCTCTTTATGAATTTTTTCATGTCAGTCTGTCTCGTTTCGTCTGCATTGTCACTGACATACATTGACCTGAATTTATAAAACATAAATGGCTTCCCGTGCCTGCCGATTCTTATGTGTTTAAAAAAAACCTTTCCGGGAGAAGATAATTTTACTAAAACTGAAATAATTAAAAAAACAGGAGACAAAATAATAATGCCTGCAAATGCTGCTGCATAATCAAACGCTCTCTTATAAATATAATTTAAATTTTTATTAACCTTTGCAGATAAATCTACCACAGGAATGCCTGAGTATGAGTCCGTAACTATTTTTTCGGGGACGATATTAAAAAGCTCGGATGTAAGCTTAACGCTTTTTTCGAGCAGGACACATTTATCTATGAGGTTCATCAGCCCATCATAGCTGATGTTGTCTATTGCAATAATTATTTCATCTATTTTTAATTCTTTTACGGCATCATTAAGTTTTTCAATTTTTCCGATGCAGGGAACTCCTTTAAATACATCTTCGCCTGTCTGAAGTTCGTCATCCAGAAACCCCGCTACTTTAATCCCATAATAATTTTCAAACATCAGTTTCTCTGCGAGCAGCTTGCCTGTCTTGCCGGCTCCGATAATGATGACGTTACTGTTGCTGAGTATTCCGGTAAAGTTAAGGTAAAAAGGTTTGAGCATTAATAATCTGACTATTGAAACTCCTGAAATTGAAATTATAAAGAAGCAGAGCACAAAAACGCGGGACGAAATAATAAGATTAAATTTAATAACAAATGAAAATAAGATGAGCAGTAATGTTCCGTATAAAATTGATTTTATTATTGCAGTAAAATGGGGAGCCCGCGTGAGAAAAATATTTATCTTATACAAATAATTATTCTGAAATATAAAAATAAATATGAGTGTGAACAGGAAAAAAGTAATGTAGGTAAGAAACTCGTTTTCATACATGATTACTTTTTTATTTAGTATGTCGGCGGTGATATGCTGTGCTGCAATAAATGACGCGAAGATGATAGTGAAATCAAAAAAAGCAAATATATATTTGTATCGTGGATACTTCATGAAATCTGATAATGGAATTTATGTAAGGATAGTTCAAATTATTTTCTTAAAAAATGTTTAATTTTTTCACACACGTATTCAATCTGATCGTCAGTGAGATCAGGAAACATAGGCAGAGACAGGCATTCTTCAGCCAGCTTCTCTGTCTCCGGAAAGTCACCATTCTTATATCCGAGATGCTCAAAACATTTTTGCAGATGAAGAGGCACAGGATAATGCATTCCTGTCGAGATGCCGTTTTCATTTAAAAATTTCCTGAGTTCATTTCTCTTTCGTACACGGATTACAAACAAATGATAAACATGTGTAGCATAATCCATTTCTGCAGGCAGCAATATTTCCGGTTCATTTTTCAAAAGTTCATTATATCTCCCTGCAGCTGCTCTTCTTTTTTCAGTCCATTGATAAAGATATTTTAATTTCACTCCGAGGACTGCACCCTGAATTGATTCCATCCTGTAGTTATGACCATACAATTCGTGAGAATATTTCTTTTCAGAGCCATGGTCACGGAGCATTTTTACTTTCCCGGCGATGTCATCATCGTTGGTCGTTACTGCTCCGCCTTCCCCAAACGCCCCGAGATTTTTGCCGGGATAAAAACTAAACGAAGCTGCATCCGCCAGACCTCCTGCTTTTTTATTTTTATAGGACGCAAGATGAGCCTGCGCTGCATCTTCTATCAAAAATAATTTATTGCTATCAGCAATGTCCCTTATTCTGTCAATGTCTGCAGTCTGTCCATAAAGATGAACTGCAACGATTGCCTTCGTTTTAGAAGTAATTTTCCCGGCGATTTTTTCAGGGTCTATATTATAACTGTCCTTGCTGCTGTCAGCAAATACCGGAACTGCCCCGCAGAGCGTAGCGCCCCATGCAGTAGCAACAAAGGTATTAGCAGGCATTATTATTTCATCTCCGCTTACAATACCATGAGCCCATAATGCCAGATGGTTTGCGGCAGTCCCCGAGCTTACTCCTATGCAGTGCTTTACATTATGAGCAACGGCAAAATTATTTTCGAAATCGCTGACGTATTTGCCGAGAATAAATTCATTGCTGTCCAGAATATTCTTTATTGCAGAATCTATTTCTGCCCTGACAGGAGCATGCATTTTTTTTAAATCAATAAATGGAATTTGCATAGTATTATTTTTCCGCCGTATGTGATTTGCCTTTAAAAAATTCTTCGAATGAATAAAGGATGAATAAAGGTAAAGTAGATATATAACGCATAAACATTTTTCCCGGCTGCTGAACTAATCTGAACAGCCATTCAAGCCCGAGTCTTTGAAAAATCAACGGGGCTCTTTTTATTTTTCCTGTATAAAACCTGAATGCCGCACCGATGCCAATCATAATTCCATTGTCTAATTTTTTAAAATTGTTCATCATCCAGATTTCCTGCCATCCTCCGCCAAATGCTGTCCATATTAGATCCGCACCCGACTCCCTGATTCGGGAAATTATTTCATCATCTTTATTTTTGTCCCAGTTTCCAAATTCAGGACTGTAGCTTCCAGCAATTTTTAAATTATATTTTGAAGAAATTTTTTCCTTAAGTATCTCATGAATTTCAGAAGTATCGCCAAGGAAGAAATGCCCGATGTCAGTTCCGGAAGTTACCCTGAATACTTCTTCCATAAAATCCGTTCCGGCAACCCTTTCAATGTTTTTTATGCCCTTCAGTTTTGCAAAGACTGAAACCGGTTTGCCGTCAGGCAGTGACATAAAAGAATTGTTAATTGCTGTCTTCAGCTCGCCCGATTTTCTGTATGCGTTAACTATATTTCCCGCATCGGTAACGCAAATGTAATACGGCTTTCCGGAATTTATTTTACTGACAGTATACTTTACTGAAGTGTCCAGATTGCAGCATGTAATTTTAATACCTTTGAAATAAAAATTGTTAAGCAAATTACTTATTTATAGTTTTATTAAATATATCAATCATGCAGGAAATATTTTTTTCCATCAGGTATTCTTCTTCGAATTTTTTCCTGCCCGCCATTCCCATTCCCAACCTGAGTTTGCCGTCTTCGATTAACCGGATTACGGCATCCGCAATTTCTCCCGGATTTTTCCTGCTCACAAGAATTCCTGTAACTCCGTCTCTGACCATATCCGGAATTGCGCCGACATCTTTAGTAGCAATGACGGGAAGCCCCGCTGACATTGCTTCTATGATGACAAGCGGAGAGCCTTCATTATGGCTGGGAAAAACTATCATGTCAGATTGATCAAAAAAATCCTTCTTCTCTTTGTCTCTTATCAGTCCGGTGAATTTTATATTTGCCTTTAGATTATTAGCTGAGATAATATCTTCCGCTGCCTTTGCAGTCTTATTTTCCTTTTCGGATGATGCGCCGGCAATAAGGAATTCAATATTGTTATGTTTTTTTATAACCAATACGGAAGCATTCAATACATCAAGCAAACCCTTACTCTCAAAGAGATTCCCAAGGAACCCAACAGTAATTTTTTCGCCGGCTTGTTTTAAAATTCTTCCTTTGTCCGGCATAAAATCTTCATCAATCCCGTTGCAGCAAACCATTATATTTTTTACGAGCCCTTTAAATATACATTTCAGGCTTTCGCCGAGAACCACTGCAGTGTCGGCTTTGTCAAGGGATTTTTTTATAAAGTACTTAACAGCTGCATTTGATTTTTCATAAAACTCGTCCCGAAAATATTTACCTTCATGAAGATGAATTACAATTTTCGTTTTAGAAAAAAAGGAAGCAGTCAGGATTAAAAGTCCGTCTCTTAAGTATGGCAGGAAATTTGAGGCAACCGGGATATAAACCAGATCCGGATTTATATCTTTTAGCATAGACCTGAGACTGAAGATACTTTTCAGGGCAAGATAAACATTGGTTAAATCGAGCGTTGAAAGGTTGTCTAAATTTCTGTGATCCGAAATATCAAGATGACTGACGTCAAATACATCCTTGATTCCGGATTTGAGCAAGTTGTAAAAATAAATTGACGAGCCGTGATACGGCGGCGGCAGGCTCCCGGTTAAAATTATTTTTTTCTTCACAGCTAAGACTCATCTCACTTTAAATACCGGAGGAAATTACAGCGTCAATTTACAAATTATATCTGATTATGAAAATCTGAAAATTTAATAAAGCCGGACTGATTTTTTTAATACAAGTCTGTCAAAAGCGGAACAAAAATCAACTCCTTTACAATTAGGTTACACTGGCATAACATGCGTAACAATTTATTAATACTTACTAAATCATATTAGAGTAGCTTTGTCATTATTAATTATAACTTATATAAATAATTCGATGACAAAAAATCTATGGCTGTTTATATTTTTAATATCGCTTACGCTATTTTCAAAACCGGGGCAATCCCAGACCATTCGCGGAAAAATCACGGATGCATCTAACTCCGATCCCCTGATCGGTGCAGTAATAAAAATCGAAGGCACAAAACTCGGCGCCGTCACAGACCTTGACGGGACTTATGAAATTCCGGATATAGCAGCAGGAAAATATACAGTTATATTTTCATACATAGGATACCAGTCAAAGACGGTAAAGGATGTAATTGTAAATTTAAAAGACGCAACGAAGATTGATATCGCGCTTGATGCAGATGGAATTGAAACTGAAGAAATAACCGTTGAGTCGACTTCTACACTTGCCAATGAGCAGTCGCTTTTACTGGAGCAGAAAAACTCAACGAAAATTCAGGACGGCATCAGCGAGCAGCAAATCAAAAGAGCTCCGGATGCAGCGGCTTCGGATGTGCTGAAAAGAGTGCCCGGCGTGAGCATTGTTGATAATAAATTTGTATTTGTAAGAGGAACTTCGGAAAGATATAACAACACGACTCTTAACGGCGTGCTGGTGCCGAGTACCGAAGCTGACAGAAAATCTTTTTCATTTGATTTAATACCGGCAAAGCTTCTGGAAAATATCATTGTGGCAAAATCATTTACTCCCGACCTCGTAGGAAATTTTTCCGGCGGACTTGTCCAGCTAAACACAAAAGATTTTGTAGACGGGTTTACATTAGGATTTGAAACAACAGGTTCATTCCTTTCCGGCACAACTTCAAAAGGAGACTTTTACAATTATGATGCAGGTCAAAAACAAATACTGTTTTATAACTCGGGGCTGGACAACGGCGGAAGAAGCATTCCGTCTGCATTTCCGACGACCAAATTTACTTCGCCGAATAGTTATGGTCAGTCTTTGATCAACAGCTGGGGACAGGACAACAGGAAAGCCCCCGCCAACGGAGGTTTCCAGCTTGCTCTCGGAAATAATTTTAATCTGTTCAATAACCCGCTCGGAATTTTATTTGCATACACATATAAAAACGGATTTGCCAATGAAAGCATTACACGATCGGAATATAACTCGGATACGTCAACACTGGTCAGCTATAAAGGAAGGTCTTCTAACTATATTGTTTTAAACGGAGGTGTGCTGAATATAAATTACAAGATCGGAAATAATAATAAGCTTAGTTTTAAAAATACGAAATCAATAAACTCGGAAGACATTACACAATACTATGAAGGGATAACAAGGATAAGCGATTACTATGACAGGAAACTTTACGGAACAGAGTTTACAGAAAGGAGCCTGTATTCGGGACAGCTATCCGGAAGCCATTATATAAACAGCATATCAAAATTAAATTTAACATGGATTGCTTCATATTCCGAATCAGAAAGAAATGAGCCCGATACGAAAACAGTTTATTATCAGAAAGAAGAAGGCTCGCAGGACCCTTACCAGGTGCCACTCACAGTAATACCAAATGAAAACGTCGGAGAAAGATTTTATTCAAAGTTATTCGATATCAGCAGAAATTTTCTTGTAAATTTTGATATGGATTTTCTAAAGATCAGCAAACAAAGGTCTAAAATAAAATTCGGATTATTTGCCGACGGTACTGACAGAAATTTTACTGCAAGAGTTTTCGAGCCAAAGCTCGCAGTCTCTTCAAACCTGGGCTTGCTGCCTATAGAACGGATTTTTAGCCCGGAGTATTTTCAGCCGGACCTGATGTACATAGTGGAGACAACTGACAAGAGTGATGCATACACAGCAAACGAAAATACATATGCCGGATATGTAATGTTTGACCTGCCGGTAAAAAAGTTAAGAGTTGTAACCGGACTTCGTTTTGAAAATGACGAACAGAAAGTAAACGGTTTTGTGAGAACGACCGGTGTGCCCGTTTATGTAAATCAGAGAAACAATGATTACCTTCCTTCACTTGGTTTAACTTATTCCCTGAATGAGAATACAAACATAAGAGCTTCAGCAACGCAGACCGTTTCCAGACCGGAGCTCAGAGAGATTGCTCCTTTTTCTTATATTGATTTTGTAACAGGCGGCGACCTGTCCGGAAATCCTAAACTCGAGGAAAGCTTAATTCAGAATTACGATTTAAGATATGAAATATTTCCTGCTGCCGGAGAGATAGCATCGGTGAGTTTATTTTACAAGCATTTTGATCAGCCAATTGAGAAAGTAATAGTGCCGACGCTCGTCGGTCCGATTCCTGCTTACTCATTTGCAAATGCAAAAGAAGGGGCAGTGAATTATGGTCTTGAGATAGAGTTAAGAAAAAAATTGGGATTCATTTCAAAAGATCTGACTGATTTTACATTTAATGGAAATTTTGCTTTAATAAATTCTAAAGTCAAACTTGGTGGACTGCAGTCAGCTGCAAGTGAGACTGAAAGAAGGCTGCAGGGTCAATCACCATATACTTTAAATCTAGGAGTGTATTATGATAATTATAATCTTGGTGTAAGTGTGAATGTAGTTTACAATCAATACGGAGAAAAGATTTCTGAGGTAGGCAGAGTAGGGTTTAGCGATCGTTATGAGAAAGGCAGGGGACTACTTGACTTTTCCGCTTCAAAAACTTTTTTAAAAAACTTCGAAGGAAAATTTACAATCAGAAATATTTTAAATCAGGATATTGAATTCACTGAGAACTTTAATTTAAATGATAATCAGGTGATAGAAAAAACAGTAAACACGATTACAACAGGAATAATTTACGGTATGACATTGGGATACAAGTTTTAAGAACTATACAAATTTCAAATTCAAAATTCAGAGAAAGAACATGTTAGTGTATTTTAAAAAAATATAATTAAAAAAATAAAAGTAGAGAGAGGAATCTATGAAATCAGTATTTACAATTATTTGCGTGATAATGTTATCATTTTTAATATCATTATCATTTTTACAAAGCTCAAATGCCGCAACAGACTCGACCACATTAAACTCATCGAGTATTAACAACACAGTTACGCTTCACAGGTCCACCACATATTACATGAAAGGGTTCAATTATGTAAATAACGGAGCAGTCATAATTATAGAACCGGGAACGAAAATTTTCGGTGACTATAACACAAAGGGAGCATTGATTATTCAGAGAGGCGGAAAGATTATTGCAGACGCAAACGCAAACGACCCGATTATATTTACAAGCAAGCAGCCTGCAGGTCAAAGGAATGCAGGCGACTGGGGAGGAGTTATACTTTTAGGAAGGTCAGGCATCAACACAGTAACCGGCGCAGACTCGGCAGAGATAGAAGGATTCGGAGCAGGTCTCGGACCGATCTACGGCGGACAGCCGAGAGTGGATGACGACAGCTCAGGAGTCCTGAGATATGTGAGAATAGAATTTGCGGGAGTAAACCTGACGGGTATATCAGGCAATGAAATCAACGGTCTGACGTTGGGCGGCGTTGGCAGCAGAACAATTATAGATTATGTCCAGGTAAGCTATAGTGGGGACGATTCTTTTGAATGGTTCGGAGGAACGGTAACATGCAGGCATCTCATAACTTTCAAAGGCATTGATGACGACTGGGATACTGATAACGGGTTCAGGGGAAAAATTCAGTTTGGGCTGAGCATAAGGGACAGCGGTATTGTCGACGTGAGCACATCAAACGGATTTGAATCTGATAATAATGTAAACTCTCCAGTAAATTTTAACAGTCCGAGAACAAGACCGGTTTTTTCTAACATGACAGTCATCGGTCCTTATGCAGAAACCAGTTGGACATTGAATTCATTATGGGGAAGAGGAGGACACATCAGGAGAAATTCTTTGATGAGCGCATACAACTCAATAATAATGGGGT
>JBBRTN010000052.1:0-8547 GCA_038244395.1 Ignavibacteria bacterium | reverse complement strand
TTCATTTATTAATTTAAGTGCTTCCTTTTTATTACCAAGTATATTGAATGAATAACTTTGTGTGTAAAGCTCTCTAATTTTGTCATCAACTGCCTGACGATTGTGTGGAATTTTAATACCCAACTTAAAAGCAATTGAGTTTATATCATCAACTAAATGATCAAATGTTTGATATCTATTGATTGGATTTTTCCTTAAACATTTTTCTATTACTGGAAATATTAAATGGTCAATTGGTATTATATTTTCTGTTAAATGCAAATGAATAATTTCATTTAAAGTTACAGAATCTTTTATTGGATAGGGATAATTACCATTTGTTATCAATTGATATAATACTATTCCAAAACTGTAAATATCTGATCTGAAATCAATAGATGATGAATCTCGAATTTGCTCTGGTGATGAATATAGAATTGTACCTATAAAAGATCCTTGATTAGTTAATCTAACATTAATTTTCATTTGAGAATCACTATTCTCAGAAGTTTCATTTGTATTAGCTTTAGCTAATCCAAAATCGGTAATCTTTAAGTTTCCATTTGAATCAATCATTAAATTTTCTGGTTTTATATCTCTGTGTACTTTTAGACCTTTAGAGATTGCATAATTCATTCCATAACAAAATTGTGCTGACCATTTGATTATATTAAAAATAGATGTTCCTCCTTGATTTAAATAATTTGTAATCGTATTTCTATCTTCTTCATCTTTCTCTATAAATTCCGCTATAATAAATATTTGTTCATTAATAATCTCTATTGCATTTGCTTCTACAATGTTCTGATGTATTCCCATTGAAACCCATATCTCGGCTTCTTCCTGAAATCTTATTCTTGAAATTTTTTCATTCTTTTGATAGGTTTTTAAGATAACGGGTTTTATATAATTTCTCCTTTTCACCAAATATACAACTCCCATCCCCGATTTACCTTCACCACCAAAAATATCAAGAACTTTAAACTCACCTAGTATTATATCGCCAATTTGAAATTCATTATAATGAGTCATAAATATTTATTAAAAATAAAATTTTTTTATTTTGGTGCTGCTAACGAGGTATTACTAATTAATAAAAATGTTTCATTCACATTTCATATAAAATAAATAAAACTCCCCATTCAAAAAATAACAAAATCATTATTTGCACACAAAATCGGAATTCCAAAAACAGATTTTAATCTCTGGGTTATCTTTGTATTTAATTTTCCTTCAGAGAACCAAACATGGACTGAATGAAAACAAACTCTCCACACACTCCATGCAATCCATACACTTAATTAACTTTAATAAACTCTCTTATAATGTTATATTTGCAAAAAATTTTAATGTCTCTCAAGCTTTTAGGCGATTCACTTCAAACAAAAGAAATCAACGAAACCATCAAACAGGTTGCCCCGACGGATGTGAGCGTTCTCATTACCGGCGAAAGCGGCTCCGGCAAAGAAGTCGTAGCTCATTTAATTCATGACCTGAGCAGGCGAAGTGATAAGCCGTTTATAATTGTAAACTGCGGAGCTATACCTGAAGGAATTATAGAGAGTGAATTATTCGGGCATCAGAAAGGAGCTTTCACAGGAGCTATAGATGACAGGCGCGGTTATTTTGAAATGGCGGATAAAGGAACAATATTACTTGATGAGATCGGCGATATGCCTCTCGGGACACAGGTAAAATTTCTGCGCGTCCTTGAGACCGGGGAGTTTATGAGAGTAGGAGGAAATAAAAATATTAATGTGGATGTAAGAGTAATTGCAGCAACCAATAAAGATCTTTCAAGGGAAGTTCTTCATAAAAATTTCCGCGAAGATTTGTATTACAGGCTGAGGTCAATTAATATTTTTATTCCCCCTCTTCGCGAAAGAAAATCAGACATACAGATTCTTTTCGATTATTTTATAAAAAGTTATTGTGAAGCAAATAACATAATATTCAAAGGCATAGAAGAAGATGCGATGCAGTTTCTTTTGAATTATAACTGGCCCGGCAACGCCAGAGAGCTTAAAAATTTCTGCGAAAGTATTATAGTTCTTTATCCCGAAAAAATGCTGACACCTGATGACGTGAAAAAACATTTAAGGATTGATACAACTGAATCCTCCAGACCTCTCCCGATATTATTCAGCAGACCAAAAGAAAATTTAGAGAAGGATTTTTTATTCAGGGCATTGCTTGAGCTTAAATCGGATATTATTGACATAAAAAATTATCTGAGCAGTGCAGACAATAAACAATCGAGGACAGAAAACAGTCAGGATGATTTTTTGATACCCAAGAAAAGATTCATGAATATGACAATGGATGAAATTGAAAAAGAAGTAATAGTATATTTACTCCATAATAATTACTGGAATGTAGAGAGAGTTGCGGTGATACTAAAACAGACTCCGAGAAATATTTACAGGAAAATGAAAATATACAATATCAACCGTGAAGACAGATGGAAAGAGCTGTAAGAATTTTTTTATTGTTGCTGATTACATACACGGGTTTTAACTGTGGTGTATATGGTTTCAGGGGAAATAATCCTCCGGCAGGAATCCGTTCCCTGGCAGTTCCCACTTTCACTGATGAAAGCGGCTCTTCCATCCCGACACTTCCTGAATCTTTCACACAACATTTGAAGGACGAAATAATATCAGACAATACTTTCAGGGTTGCGGATAAGGACATCGCGGACGCCGTCCTGAGATGTACTATTACAAAGTTCAGGGATGAAGCACTTGTGATTACTTCCGGTGAAAATGTTTCTATGAGAAAAATCACGATCACTGTTAATGTAGTTTTTGATAATCTTAAGAAACAAAAAAATATCTGGACAAAGAGTTTCGAAAACTACGGTGAATACAGTTCATCAAATAACGAACAGTCAAAGCGGACCGACGGAATAGCAATCGCTGTTAAGAGAATCACTGATGACATTGTAATTGACCTGACATCTGACTGGTAAGAACAGCAATGATTTTTTTACAGTGATAAAAAAAAATGAACTAACATAAAATGACATCAGAGAGCATAGTACTTTCGGCATATATAATATCCCTGTCAATACTTTTTTTCTTCGGCGCACACGGGTTTAATATGATCTATTACTACTTCAAGACTTTTGCCATGAGAACCGAAGACCTGAAAGCGGAAGATTTTTTTATGAATGAATATCCCGAAGTCACTATCCAGATTCCTCTTTATAACGAGCAGTATGTAATCACAAGGCTGATTGATTCGGTGCTGCGGATGGATTATCCCAAAGACAAGCTTGAAGTGCAGATTCTCGACGATTCAACAGACGAGACAACGCTGATTATATCCGGACATATAAAAAAATATTTAAACAACGGGTTTGATATAAAACATATTCACAGAAACAATCGTGAAGGATACAAAGCCGGTGCATTAAAAGTAGGACTTGAGACTGCTCGCGGAGAATTTGTTGCTATCTTCGATGCTGATTTTATTCCCAGGAAAAAATTTCTCAAAAGAACTATTCCATATTTTTATAAAGATGACAAAATAGGACTTGTACAAACAAGATGGGAGCATCTTAACAGGGAATATTCACTGATGACCAAGACACAGGCAATTGCTCTTGACGGACATTTTGTAATTGAGCAGGCAGTCCGCAACAGGGCGGGATTTTTTATTAACTTCAACGGTACAGGAGGCGTCTGGAGAAAGGAATGTATTTTTGATGCCGGAAACTGGGAAGCCGATACACTCACTGAAGACCTTGATCTTTCTTACCGGGCGCAGATGAAAGGATGGAAGTTTAAATATCTTATTAACTTTACTTCGCCTGCCGAGCTTCCATCGGATATTTTTGCTTTAAAGTCCCAGCAGTTCAGATGGACTAAAGGCGCTATAGAAACTGCCAAAAAAATCTATCCCAAAGTTTTGAAATCCGATATGTCTCTGAAGCTGAAGATACAGTCGTTCATCCATCTCTACAGCAATCTTGCGTACCCATTTATTCTTCTTGCCGCAATCCTGAATCTTCCTGTAATGCTTATTAAACTTAACGGGCAATATGATTCTGTATTTAAATTTATGTCTGTATTTATTTTCGCATTCGTAAGTTCATTTATTTTCTATTTGTATTCGCAGAAGGATGTTTATCCGGACTGGCAGAAGAGAATTATTTACTTCCCTGTTTTTCTTGCGGGCAGTATGGGATTTTCCGTTAATAATACCAAAGCTGTCTTTGAAGGACTGCTTGACAAAAAAAGCGAATTTGTCCGGACACCAAAATATCAGATAATGAAGAAGACGGATTCATGGAAAGGTAAAGAATATGTGAATAAAAAATTATCATTCACAACTTACATTGAAGCGTTCATGGCGGTTTACTGTTTTGCCGGGGTGATCATTGCAATCGCCACTGCGCAGGTAGCGGCAGTGCCTTTTCAGCTGATGTTCTGCGGCGGCTTTGCAACAATATCAATACTGTCAATAAGACAGGTCGTACTTTCAAACAGGATTCATGCACAAAAATCAGACTTAGCTGCTAAAGACACAAAAGATGCAAAATAATAATCTTGACAAATATACGGAGGAAGTAAAAGCAAACCTTAATAAGAATTTTCTGTCACCTCTTTTTATCCGGCTTGCAAATCTGCTTTATGTTAATGAGCATTATGAAGAATGTATAAGCGTTTGCAGGACAGGACTGGAAATCTATCCTAATTATCTCACGGCTAAATTAATTCTTCTCAAAGCATTTCTGAAAGCTGAATATCTTAATGAAGCCGAAATTCTGTATAAGGAGATTAAATCGAAAATTACCAACAATGATTTGCTGGCGAAGTTTAAGAGCAATATCCATAGTCTGAAGACAATTTCCAAACAGGAGAAGATTTATTATTCAAAATCTCCTAAGAATAAATTTGATTTCAAATCATTTGAGAAGAAATTTCATCTGCAGGAAAATCTTTTTTCTAATTTCACATTAAAGGATATTCTTACCGAATCAAAGGAAAGCAATTTTGAAAATGACAAAGAGTTTCAGGATTTTATTAACCGGCTGGAGTCTTTTCATTTCGAAAAAATCATTGCACCTGTTCAGAAGAAGCAGGACACAGGTTCCAGAAAACAGTTAACTCCGGAGAATCCTGATGAACTTCTGAATAAAATTAAAATTGTAACTGAAACTCTTGCGGATATTTATGCCGAGCAGGGAAACTACAAGGATGCTTTCGACGCTTATAATGTTCTTCTCCGCGCCGGCTCCAGCAACAGTAAACGAATTGAAGAGAAGATCAATGAACTGGAAAGGAATATGCTTAAGTATGATAAGATGTGATTATCATTCGGACTCACTGTTCGCCGGCAGCCCGGGCTTGACGAATATTACTTTTTCCCTTTCCATCACGACGCTCCCCTCTTTGAATCCTTTCTTCTTCTTAACAAATTTTCTCTCACAGTAGGCAACGGGAACCGATGAAGACTTTCTCGCCTTGCTGTAATATGCTGCGATAGAAGCGGCTCCGTATATTGCTTCCTTCGGCACCTCATCCTTTTTATTATTTAATTTTAATACAGTGTGCGAGCCGCTCGCGCCGCGCACGTGAAACCACAGGTCATTCTGCGCCGAATGCCTCCTCGTAAGCAGGTCATTCGATGCGCTGTCCTTTCCTACCCAGACTTCATACTTATCATTCAGCTTAAACTTTCTGAACCGTGATGTTTCATCATTCTTTGTTTCGGATGTTTTCTTTTCTTCTTTAATTAAAGTCTTATAATCTTCCATGTTATTAATTTTTTCGAGTTCTTCATTCAGCGTCCGGGTTTCCTTTTCCATAGATGAAATTTTTAATTTTAAAATTCCAACTGAAGCCTTTTGCTTTTTATATTTTTCAAAATAGTTCTGGGCATTCTCCGAAGGTGAAAGATTTTCCTTAAGCTTAATTTCAGTTTGATTTCCGTCCGGAAGTTCGTAAGAAAAACTCTTATCGCCTTTGTTAATAGCATGCATGTTCTGGAGAATTGTATTGCCGTGAACTTTCAGATTCTCCGAATCCTCGCTGTAGGCAAGCTGTACCATGAGACTCTGAACCTTTTTATTAACAATTGAGATCTTCTTCTTCAGCTCATCTGATTTGTTTTGTTTGATGGATACGATCTTTTCTTCACGCGTTCTTTTTTGCAGATATTCCGAGACAAGTGAGTTAATATTATCAAACTCTTTCGTTTCAAAATCCTTCAGCTGTCCGAGTTTTATAAGAGAGAAGATAAATCCTTTGTCTTTATTATATAAGATATACTCCGGGTTTTTTAGTTGTTCGTCCATTTTACTAAAAGCTTTGTTGATCTCATCATAGTATGCTTCAGTCATTGTTTCCTTCCCTGTTAATTTCATTTCAAACAAAATCTCTTTGAAAATCAGCTCTCCGTAAATTCTGAAGTTTTGTTTTAAGTATCTCTCAATGCTTACATCCGGATTTTTTCCGGCTTCCGGTCTTACCTTAATGGGAATAACATCCGTGATGCTTTTCCCGGAATATTCATCTTTATCTTTAAATGAATTTATGATTATTGAATTCATGATTAGAAAACAGTTCGCCTTGTTAGAGAAAAATGTGAACACCATTTCAAATTCATCCTGAAGCTTAAAGTTTATTGCCCTGTCGTCGTTATACAGGCTCACACTTATAATTTCCTTCCCGTTGGCATGTTCAAGAAGATCCGCATAGTTCTTCTTTGCCTTGGAAAAATTATCCTTTAATATTAAGTAAATGTTGTCTTTCTCGATTGAGTATTCCAGCATCTTCGCATCTTTTTTCGCGTCATTGATCAGGCTTATAAAAAGTTTGTTCTTCTCCTGGGCAAAGATCTCGTCAATGACATATCCCGTTATGTTTTGGTTAAGAAATTTCGCCGTCTCCCGAATAGTAAAGTAATTGTTCAGCATGAAGCAAAATAAATTTTTAATCGCTTCATTTAAAGTTAAAAACTGAAACGACCTGAAGCTATTAACTATTATTTATTATTTATTATTTATTTAAGATTAATAAAAAAAAATCCCGGCTCTCTTTCGAAAGCCGGGATAAATCTTATCTGAAATGTATTTTTAAATTTTTACTATGCGTCTTTAAGAGCTTCCGCTCCTCCGACAATCTCTAGTATTTCCTTTGTAATGGCTGCCTGTCTCGCCTGGTTATATGAAAGTTCAAGTACCTTCAATAAGTCTGATGCGTTCTTCGTCGCCATTTCCATCGCTGTCATTCTTGCTGCCTGCTCCGCTGCGTTTGATTCGAGCAGAACTTTCCAGAACTGTACTTTAAGCTGCTTCGGTATAAGTTGTTTAATAATTTCAGCCTCTGACGGCTCATAAATATAATCTCCGGATTTCTTTTCGCCTTCTGCAGGCTCCGTTTTTTTCAACGGAAGAAACTGCTCCTTTGATACTACTTGCTTCACGACTGATTTGAATTGGTTATAAATAATTTCAACGCTGTCGAATTCTCTTCTCTTATAACCGCTGACAAGATAGTTTACAATTTCATTCGACTGCTCGAGCGTGAGATCATTAAATATTCCGGTATAGCTCTTTACAATATTCAGGTCTCTCTTCTTCAGTGAATCAAATGCTTTCCTTCCCACTACTATGACTTTTGTATTCTCTCCGCCGGTCTTTGCATAACTATAACCGTTCTTGATAATGTTAGTATTGAAAGCTCCTGCAAGTCCTCTGTCCGCCGATACAATAACAACAAGTCTGGTCTTTATTTCCCTCGAATCCAAAAGTTCATCCATACCCTCTTCCGCAGCATTCACAAGATCACTAAGCAGCTCATTAATCTTCTTCGCATAAGGACGCGCTGACATTATTTTATCCTGCGCTCTTTTGAACTTCGCCGAAGCAACCATCTTCATTGCCTTGGTTATCTTCTGCGTGCCCTTTACGCTTCCTATCCTGACTTTTAATTCTTTAAGTGTTGCCAATTAAAATATTAAATTATAAATAATAAATAATAAATTTCAGTTGCTGATCTTAACTCTTAACCGTACTTTTAAATCTCTCTGTAAAATCCTTAAGAACACTTGTAAGCTTTTCAGTATTCTCAGGCGTAAGGTCTTTTGTTTCTCTAATGCTCTTTAATATATCACCGTGCATGTTTTCTATTTCCTGAAGCAGATCTTCCTGGTATCTCTGGACATCAGGGATTGGAATCTCATCAAGGAAGCCTTTGGTTCCCGCGAAAATAATAACAACCTGGTTCTCGATAGCCATTGGTGAATATTGTTTCTGTTTTAAAATCTCTACGAGTCTTTCTCCTCTTCTCAACTGCTGCATTGTTGCTTTATCAAGATCGGAACCGAATCTTGAAAACGCTTCGAGCTCTCTGAACTGTGCAAGGTCAAGTCTAAGTGTACCCGCAATTTTTTTCATTGCTTTGATCTGTGCATTACCTCCCACACGTGATACTGAAATACCTACATCGATAGCCGGTCTTATACCTGAGTTAAATAAATTTGACAATAAATATATCTGACCGTCTGTAATGGAAATAACGTTCGTCGGAATGTATGCTGATACGTCGCCTGCCTGTG
>JBBRTN010000051.1:0-8625 GCA_038244395.1 Ignavibacteria bacterium | reverse complement strand
CGATTCCTTTTCAAAGTCTGAGATTGTGGTGCCGGTCATAAAGAACAACAAGGTTATTGCATTGCTCGACGTTGACAGTGATGTCAGCGGATACTTTGATAATACTGATAAGAAATATCTGGAAGAACTTATAAAAAATATTTTACACTTATTTTAATTTTGAATAAAGAAATTTTAATAAAAAAGATTTCCCGGGAAGCTGAAGTGAAAAAGACACTTTGCAACGAAATCTTCGGTAAGGTCATTGACCTTATTAAAAAGGATCTGAAGCAGGAAAAAATGTTACCATAAATAATTTCGGAGAGTTTAAGATACAAAGGGAATCCATGAAAATTTCCGTCAAGAAAAATAAGATTAAAATTATCATACCTCCCAAAGATATAATCGTATTTGAACCCGATGAAAATTTAAAAAACAAACTGGCGCGAATTGAATAAGAACCTAATTAAGTCTGCAGTATCAATAGAGTTTGCATTGAGCATAGAGAAAGCCGGAAAGATAGTTGACAGTATTTTCAGCGTATTGGAAGAAAGCCTGATAAAAAATAAGAAAATCGAATTACAAAAATTCGGGAAAATAACTGTAATGACAAAAAGAGATGCGGAAAATAACAAGATTAAAACAGCCGCATACATACCTTCAAAGAAACTTGCAAAAAGAGTGAATTATAATTTTGACAATCTCAAGAAAGTCAGGATGGAATTTAAAATGGAAAAGGACAGAGATCATATCTATAATGAAATTGATAATTGTAATGGAAATGAAAATGGAAATGTAAATGTAAATAAGGATACAGACAAGCTTGAATATGAAATGTCCAAAGATTTCAAAAGAGAATTTCGGGAAAACAAAGACCAGACACAGGATATTTTACAGGAAGAAACAATCGAACCAGCTGAGACTTTACGGACACTAATATCAGACAAGCTTATAAAACTGCACTATGAAATTACAGAAGAAGAAGTAGAAGTAGTAGAAGAAGATGTGAAGAAATCAGATGAAAACAGTCTTTGGAGATGACGTTATTTTTTTCTTTTGAAAAAAAAAGCTTAATCCAAAAACAAAGAAGCCCAGAGACAGGCAGATTTTAGAAAATAAATCCCCGTTCATCGTGTAAAAAGTTTGTTCTTTACGCAGTCCGATATTAAAAGCAATAGTGGTCTTTTCATTTATTTTAGTTTGTTCAAACAGATTTCCTTCCGGGTCGATGAAATCGGATATGCCTGTATTTGCGCACCTTGCAATCCATCTTCTATTTTCAATTGCGCGGAACACAGCAAACCTGTTGTGCTGATATGTGCCGAAAAAATTTCCCCACCATCCGTCATTTGTAATAATCACAGAAAAGTCTGCGCCTTTTTTTACGAAGTCTGAAAAGAGTTCGGGATAGACTGACTCATAGCAAATGGCTGTATTAAATTTATTCCCGTCCGGCAATGTGAAGATATTGGTATCTTTTCCAATCTGCCAATTGCTTATCCCGACTCCCCACTCGACAAGATTTTTCGTGAACGGAAATAATTCCTGATACGGCATTCGTTCGCTTCCAATAACTAATTTTATTTTCTGATGCATCTGGAAATCATCCTTCTCTTTTCCCGGCTCAAATAAAGCCGCAGCATTATATGTATCATATTTCAGCCCTGAGCTTTTCATAATCTTAGCATCTACGGGAGCTGTCTCCTGGTCTTTGTAAATTTGAAGATCCGGAGTGCCGATAAGGAAAGGGACGTTCAAACTGTCACAAAGATTTTTCAGAATTCTGTACCGCTCTTCGAAAAAATTTTCACGGAAATAATAAGCCAGTGCTGTTTCGGGAAGTATAATTAATTTGACATCAGGATTCTCGGTATACACCTGCTTTATCTGCTCGACGTAACCATAGATCATTTCCTTTTGCCTGCCGGACCATTTAGTCCATGGATTTATATCGGGCTGGACAATTCCGATTTTTATTTTCCCTTCATCCGAAGAATTTTCCTTTGAAAAAAGATTTATAATATCAGGAACAAAGTAAAGAAAAATTATCACAAAAATTGTTATGACGCTCTTCGTGGAAACGAGCTTCCATTGCTTAGACGGAATTTTATTGAATAAGACATAAAGCGCGACGCTGACAGAGCAGACCCAGAAGGAGACTCCAAACACACCGGTATATTCGGCAAACTGAATCTTATCGAGATTATAAGTCTGAGAATTTCCCGCGAAGAGCCAGGGGAAATTTATCTGACCGAGAGTCTGTACATATTCAAATCCTGTCCATATAAAAGGGAAAATAACCAGGCTCAGGTAGCCCATAAGCCTTGTCGAAAAATTCCTGTTAATTAAATAAAACAAAACCATCGGCGGTACAAAGAACAAGGGATACACAAAAATTATAAAGACGCCTCCGACAATAAGGAACGGGTCGGCATTTTCACGCATACCGCTCAGTGCTATCCATGAGATGCCGATTAATCCTGCAAACAGAAAGACAGAGTATGTCCTGAAAATAGTTTTTTTAAGGGACCCGGTTTTTAAAGCTATGTCAATGAGAATTACGAATGAAAAGAAAATCAGGAAATAAAGATTCACCGGCGGGAACGATAGTCCGTAGAAAGCTCCCGCAGTTAAAACAGGTAAGAAGAATTTTTTATCGTATTTTTTAAACAAAAATAATTAGTAAAATTAATTTAAAGGAACCTGTTGCTGCAAAAAATTTATTTTTTTATTCAGCTTTAACCATAGATATATAAACAGGTATGCGCAGAGAATTCCGTATACCGCTCCGGCGGCAATATCAAAAGGATAGTGAACTCCGCACATTACTCTCGAGATGGAAACTAAAAACGCTCCGGTGAAAAGAAAATATTTCAAAGCAGGGTAGAAATATGAAAACAAAACCGCGGCTGCAAAATTATTCACAGCATGATTGGAAGGAAACGAATATGACTTCGAGCAATTGATAAGCAAATGAACATCCTGTAAAAAATTGCACGGCCTTATTCTCTGGAATAACGGTTTAAGGATTTTATCAGCCGACTGGTCAGCAAATAAAATCAGAAGCAGTATCATCAATGCCGCAGCCTTTCCTTTCCTGCCTCCATTAAGAAAAAGATACAGCCAGATAAGAACATAAAAAATAAACCAGTTATTTCTTTCTGTAATGAACGGCATGAATTTATCCGTAAGCGGATTGGCAATAGTGGAGTTGAAGAAATAAAAAAGGGAAACGTCTATACTTTGAAGAACTTCCAATTATCTTTAAATTAAAAAATTAAAAGACTGATTATAGATTTTACAAAATGAAAAAAATTATTTATAAATTAAGACAGTCGAATATGCGGCGCATCCCTCCTTGGATCCGATAAAGCCGAGACCTTCGGATGTAGTAGCTTTGACAGACACATTATCAGTCTCAATAATTTCCGAAATATTTTTTTTCATCGCGTCTGTATATTCATAAATTTTAGGCTCTTCCAGGATTATTACTGAGTCAACGTTGCTGACTTTCCAGCCAATGTTTTTCAAGAGTTCAAATGATTCCTTCAGAAGAACCAGGCTTGAAATATCCTTAAACCTGCTGTCAGTATTCGGAAACTGGTGTCCTATATCCTTAAAGCCTCCTGCGCCAAGCAGCGCATCACAAAGAGAATGAAGCAAAACATCTGCATCAGAGTGACCGAGAAGACCCATTTCAAATTTAATCCAAACCCCGCCCAGGATCAGTTTACGGTCTTTTGAAAACCTGTGCACATCATAGCCAAAGCCGATTTTAAAATTGAAATCACTCATAGATTGTATTGACAACTTATTACTTTTCTGATTTTAATACAATCCGACAATGAATGCTTAATGTGAATGAATGTGAATGAATGCACATCATCTAAAATTTTTTTACTTAACGGCAATTTATCACAAGCGGGTTGTTTTTAAAGATTGAATGAAAATTTATTCCATAAAAGATAATAGAATTTTTCATTTAAAAATGTTAATGTTAGAAAAATATTTATGGAAAATTTTAAAAAAAGATTCTGCTACAGACTAAAATTATTTCCCCGGTATTTCGAATCTGACAATTGGACTGACGACGACAAAAATATTGTTTCACTGCATTTTCAATATTTAAAAGACCTTACTGAAAAGGGAATTGTGTTTTTAGCAGGGCGGACGGTGAATGAACCGATGGGCGATGACGATTTTGGAATCGTAATTCTTGAGACAGATACATTTGAAGAAGCAAACAGCATAATGAAAGATGACCCTTCAGTAAAAGGTAAAATCATGCATGCGAAGCTTTATGAATTTTCACTGGCATTATTAAGAAAATAAATTATGAGTTTAGGAAAACATAAATCCAAAAGAGATTTTAAGAAATCACCCGAGCCGAAGGGAAAAGAAATTGAGCAAAACCGGAAAGTGATTGAGAAAACTTGATAAACAGTGAGTCAAAAGGAGTTTAGGTCAATGAGTTAATTTAATATGGAACAGGAAAAAGTATTTTAAATAATTTTAATTTAAATCATGACAAACGAAAATTACATGACGCCCTTAGTGCAGATTCTTCAGCAGCTCAGGCACAAGGGCTACACCTGCGACTTTGAATTGACGGACAAAGGACTTTTTTGCAAAGATTGTGATGCTGTCTTCCGGCCGGAAGATTTAGTTATCGAAAGAGTATTCCGGTTTGAGGGAGATTCAAATCCCGATGATATGGCTGTCCTTTATGGGGTAAGGTCTGGCAGCGGGATGAAGGGAGTGATCATAGATGCTTACGGAACTTATGTCAATAATAAACTCGCAGCCTTTTTAAACGGCGTGCGTGTAGAGGAGACTAAAGATTAATTAAATTAATTTTCAATTCCCACTCTTATAATTTTTTCGCCATACTTTGTTTTTATTTTATCAAGCGCGCTATAGGGAAGAAAAATTTTTCTTTCAAAGAGACTGAGATTATTTTCATGCGTATCGGTATGCAGGTCATAGACACCTATTCCAAACTGGCGCGCCATAAGAGTCTCCCGGGGTTTACGAAGATTGCCGTAAATTCCCGCTGCAAAATTAAAAATTTCTCTGTCATCATTAGTGAACTGGGGCAGCTTGACTACTGCTGAGCTGTAGGTTAAATCTTCAAATCTTATCGAAAGATGCATACAGCCTGCGACAAGATTTTTTGAGCGCAGCTTCCGGCAGATATATTCACCCATCCTCCGTATTTCCTTTCTGATATCTTCTTGTTTATAGATTGGCTGGGAAAGAGTATGATTATGATTCAGTGATTTTTCAGGTTTCTCCTTTCTTATTATTTCAGAAGTATCTTCTCCGCGCGCAAGCTTTCTGAAAATGACGCCATTAATTCCGAATTCTTTTTTCAGCAGGCGCTCGTTAGATTTTGCAAGCTCACCTATCGTTTTTATTCCAAGCGTACACAAACGAAGCTCTATTCTTCTGCCTATTCCCCAGAGCTTGTTCGCCGGCATTGCGAAAATTTTATCTGCATTCTCCTGAGCTATGACAGAAAGCCCGTTCGGCTTCTTTAACTTCGTTGCTAACTTTGCAAAAGTCTTATTGTAAGAAATGCCCATTGAGACGGTAAGATTTTCAAGTTCCAGAATTTTTCTCTTGATTTCATTCCCGGTTTTGGTTGCCGAATAAAAATTTTTAGCAACCTGAGAAAGGTCGACAAAACATTCGTCTATACTGTATTGCTCAATCGAATCTTCAGGGACGAATTCTCCGAGCAGTTTAATAAGATTCATCATAATGCTTTCATACTTAGGACCGTAGCAAGGAAGAGAAATAAGCTCGGGACAAAACTTCTTTGCCTCGACTACGGACATACCCGTGTCCACTCCTCTGGCTCTTGCTTCATAGGATGCCGTCATTACTATCCCTTTTCTCCCCTCCATTCCTCCGACTGAAACCGGCCTGCCTCTTAGCCTGATGTTGTCACGCTGCTCCACCTGCGCAAAGAAAGCATCGAAGTCAATGTGAGCAAAAAATCTTCTGCTGTGCGACCTGATTCTCATGTTCATATCCTTAATGTGAGGAAATGAGTACAGCGGCATTATGCGCACTCTCTTAAAAAGACTGGAGAAGTCATTTCCTTCACGCGGGATAAAAAATGTAGAGCTTATATTTTGCATGCCGTAATAATATAAGGTAAATTATGGAATTAAAAGTTAAAAATTTGGAAATTTAAAAGTATTAATTGTATCAATTGTATTAATTGGTTAACACAAAATAGTCAATGAAGAGAATCACAATTTTTTAAAATTTCTGCCGGTATATTATTAAAATACTTGATATTGTTTTTAAATGGGTATATATTTAACCAATCTAATGAACAAGTTTAAAATAAATATCAAACTTTTATTCCTGATTCTTTTCAGTTCGGGATTTTTATATGCTGCTGTGTCTCTTCAGTATTTTGTTGCCAGGGATAATGCCAACGGCGTACTGGTAGAGTGGAAAACCAATGAAGAGGGAGGGACAGTAAAATTTGAAATAGAGCGGAGTGCAGACACACCCGATAATTTTGTTTACATTGATTACAAAACGGCTACGGGAAATAACTCATACTATTCATACCAGGATAACTCCTTTGACTTCGGCAGTCGCAGAACTTCTTCCATTTATTATTACAGGCTGAAATGCATCGAAGATAACGGTAATTATACCTATACAAATCATATTACAGTATCTCACACTGTTTCAGGAATACGGAGTACCTGGGGCAGCATAAAGGCGATTTTCAGATAGCAAGTAACCGGCCTCTCTTTAATTTTAAAATATATTTCTGAAAGGAGAAATCTTAATGGCAGAATCTACACGCAATTTAAACGTTACACCGGAAGAAATTGAAAAGGGTAAGACAATGGCAATTGTTGCCTACCTGATTTTTTTCATTCCGCTGCTAATGGATGACATGAGAAATAATAAGTTTGTTATGTTTCATACTGAGCAGTCAATATTAATCGTTATTTTATATGTTATCGTCAGTATCGTGGGAACAATCACATGCGGAATAGGAATGTTCTTATACATTGGGTGTCTTGTTCTTCAGATAATAGGAATCATGAATGCATCAAACGGTCAAATGAAACCTCTTCCGTTAATTGGACAGTACGGGGAGAAGTTTAACCTCGTAAAGTAGATACATCACTTAAATATTAAAAGCAATCTCTTCTTTTCGAAGCGGTTGCTTTTTTTATTATTAATTTGTATTAACAAAATAAAATTCAAGCCGTATCAGTTTTAAAAAAATTGAATTAATTTTAAAAAAAATTATGCCGTCTGAATTACAAACTGCAAAAACTTTTTTTCTCGTATCGGGAATATTAAATATACTCGGGTTCCTTGGCTGGGGCACTTCAACAGTTATCGGAGGGATCGCCTCCTGCGGGCTTGGCTGTCTCATAGGATTCTTACCGGTAATAAATGTTGTCAGCTGCGTAATGGATTTTATAGCCTACAATAAGCTAAACAGTCTGAATCAGAAAGGAACATTCAGCACGACTCAGACTGCGGCGATATTCCAGATTATTACAATTCTTACCGGAAATATTGTCAGCTTTATTTTTGGAATAATCACACTAAATAATTTAGGTAAACCGGAAGTTAAATCTTTTTTACAAGAAAAGGAAATCTATTAACGAAGTAAAATAAATTTTTAACTTTCACGCTAAACCTTAAACCTTAAACTTTAAACTTTCCATGTTTGAAAAATTAGAAAAAGTAAAATCAAGATATCAGGATATTTCGGAGCTTCTTGCGAGTCCTGATATAACTAATCACCAGGATGAATTCAGACAACTTTCTAAAGAGTATTCCGATATAGGCTATGTCGTTAACGCCTACAATAATTATTTGAAAACTAAAAAAGAGGCAGAGGAAAATAAAAAACTTCTTTTCGAGACTAATGATACTGAAATGAAAGAGCTTGCAAAAGCAGAACAGGACGTGCTTGAATCCAAACTGGAAGAAATTGAAAAAGAGATTAAGGAGCTTCTCATTCCAAAAGATCCGGTGGATGACAAAAATGCTATACTGGAAATTCGTTCCGGCACGGGCGGCGAAGAGGCTGCTTTGTTTGCAGCAGACCTGTACAGAATGTATTCAAGATACTTTGAAAAGAAGAAATGGAAAATCGAGCTGATTGATTTTAATGAATCCTCTACTCCGGGCGGTGTCAAAGAAGTCGTGCTGAATGTCAGCGGAAGAAGTATTTACGGAGATTTAAAATATGAAAGCGGAGTTCATCGCGTGCAGAGAGTTCCGAAGACCGAAGCTAACGGCAGAGTTCACACTTCTGCTGCATCAGTTGCGGTGTTTCCCGAAGCTGAAGATCTGGATATTGATATAAATGAAAATGATCTGAAGATAGATGTATTTCGTTCGGGCGGGGCGGGCGGACAGAATGTCAATAAAGTCGAAACAGCAATCCGCATTACGCATCTTCCCACCAACACCGTTGTCCAGTGTCAGGATGAGCGCTCACAGATAAAAAATAAAATGAAAGCTATGAAAGTTTTACGCTCCAGGTTATATGAGTTTGAGCTTGAGAAACGGGACAAAGAATTAACTACACAACGAAAGCAGATGGTAAAGTCCGGAGACCGCAGCGATAAAATCCGCACATATAAT
>JBBRTN010000050.1:0-8631 GCA_038244395.1 Ignavibacteria bacterium | reverse complement strand
GAAGGAAAATTTGCAGCTCTCTCATCGGAAAAATTCGTTCTCACCGGGATGAGTCCCGCTGTCTGATATGCAATGTTTCCCGAGGTGTCAGAGTAAACTAAATTCAATGCAGGAGTTCCGAAAGTCTTTAATGCATTTTCGAAATCATTCCATCCTGATGCATTATTTATTTTGTAAAAAGTTTCGAGCTCGTCGCTGAATTCAGATCCGGTCCATCTGAATGTAAGAATCTCATCCGGACTTTCATTACTGAACTTTTGTTTATTGACAAATCCTGTCTTTTCGAGATTTGAAACTACAGGACCAAATCTCGTCGAATAGGACGTGAATACAAAATCATCGGGAGTATCTTTGATTTTAATTGTCTCGACAGAGCTGTCAAGTTTCAGCGCTTCATTTCTGAAAATATATTTTTTCCTGTCAGCAGAATCTCTTTTAAGAATAAAAAAATCCGTGTCATCACACATCAGATTAGTGAGTCCCCAGCTTATCACATCATTGTGACCGATTGCAATTGCCGGAACACCGGGAATAGAAAATCCGCACACACTGTATTTCTTTTGATTGTCGTAAATGCTTACTTCATACCATTTTGACGGAACCATCAGCGCAAGGTGCGGATCGTTTGCCAGCAAGGGTTTCCCGCTTTCGGTCCTGCTTCCGGAGATTACCCATGCGTTGCTTCCAGTATGCGTCCCCTCTAAGCCGAAATAAGTCCGGTAATCTTTTGACAGGCTGAAATAATTTTTACCAAGCTCATACATAGATGAATAATTCTTTTCGATCTGTCCGTTTAATAAATTATTTAGGGAAGTTTTGGGAACGCTGCTGATATGAATCCTTGAAGTGTCGGGTTTATTTTTTTCAGATTCATTTTTAATTACAAACGGCGCGTCTTCAGGATAATCCGGAAAAAAGTCTTTTGCTTTTTCGAGACCGAATTTTTTTACAATTTCACCGAACATTACATCGGTGTACCAAGACAAATTAAGCTCCCATCCCATAAGCCTGATAAGCATTAACGAATGCTCCGGCTTCCACAGCTCGGGTTTGTAATTAAGAATATCAAACTCAAGCGGAAGCTGTTTTGAATTTTGTTCAATGAAATAGTTTACTCCGTCGCAGTATGAAGCAAGAATTGATTTTGATTTGAGAGAAAGTTTTTCGTACTGCTTCTCCGCAATTTTATTAATCCCAATAGTCCTGAAAAGCACATCATAGTCAATAACATCCTTGCCGAGTATCTCGGACAGCCGTCCTTCTGCGACCCGCCTCGACAAATCCATCTGCCATAGCCGGTCCTGTGCATGCACATACCCCAGTGTGAAATACATATCGTTTTCATTTTCGGCAAATATCTTGCTGACACCGAACTCACTTTTATAAATGTTAACCTTGTTTGAAATACCTTTGACTTTGACAACGCCGGACTCTTCGTAAAAGGATTTTTTAGTGAGGTTATTAAACAGCACTCCGACTGTCAGTAATACGATTACAAGTAAAACAATTATTCCGAAAATGTTTTTGAGAATGGAATTCAATATTGGCTAAATTTTAAATATCGACCGTTGATTGACTGTGATTATAATGACTGAACAAGTTAATCATTCCTGATTTCTTTTTATAGAATAAAATTACAGAATAAATCTCCGGAGTTTCAATGATACCCAAAACAAAGTTGCTATATGATTTATTGTAGAAATTAATTTCAAAAATTATAGATTTCCTGTTTCAATTTTATCATTTTCGAATGCTCCCCAATTTGTCACTTCCACACGCTCCCAATATGTCTTTCCCGCACGCTCTTAGCGGGAATCAAATCAAAATCATTATTTTAATTATTAAAATTATTTCGCCGTTGTAGGCATTCAAAAAGTTTGCTGTTTATAAAATATTCGCCGGTCTGACAAAGTTAAATAACATCTTCATCGCCTTGAAATTGCTTTTTCCCACTTGGTTTCGTGGGTTCGTGGTAGTTCGTGGTATCTTATTTATATTTATCTTTAAAATACGATTAAAATTTAATATTTTTAAATCAAAGGTTAGAAATTGCCGGACAAGGAGGGCCAACAAATTATACATTCGTCTCTACACCAAGTGTAAATAACCCATTACAGGGGGTAGTATGTGGATAAGCTCAGGTCTTTGTATTCACAGTTACAGTAATTATTAATAATTATACTTATACAATTACTTCAAATATTATAATTCAATAATAAAATTAGAAAAATTCAATAAACTAAACAAAAAAAAATGAAAAACTTAAATTACCTCGTAATAGTTTTACTGGTTTCATTGCTTTACACAAATGCAAAATCACAATCTCTTGCAATTGGAATAGAAGGTGGAATAAACATTTCAAATATAAATGTTACTCCTACAATTACAACAAGTTCAAGAACCGGTTTAATTATCGGAAGTTTACTTGATATAAATATTACTCCAACAATAACTGTTACACCAGGAATAAGATATATTATGAAAGGAGCTTCGAATATCAGTGATGGAATTACTTTTACTCAAAAGGTAAACTACCTGGAATTTCCAGTACTGTTAAAAGTAAAATTTCCTTTAACTGAAATTAAGCCGTATTTAGCCGGAGGTCCGGTTCTAGGAATTCAACTGTCAGCTACTGAAGATCAGACTAATGGAACTCAGTCTGCGAGCGCAGATATAAGTAATCTCGTTGAAACTATTGATTTTGGTTTACTATTCGCTGGTGGAATGGATTTCAAAGTTGCAACAAAAACTGCATTATTCGTGCAGTTTGGATATCAATTTGGTTTATCTAATATTCTCAAAAATTCTACGACTACTACAATTAAAAATTCCGGAATTCAAATAACAGGCGGAGTAAAATTCGCTATATAATTTTATTTAGCACTTAAGAAGAAAAGCCGGTCAACTTAGCTGACCAGCTTTTTTTTATACTGAATATAAATTTAGCCGTAATCTTAACTTATCTTAAGTCTCCTATGTAATGTTTTTAATATTAAATACTAAACTCAATGCCCTGAAATAAACCCGGTATAATGGGCAGCTAAGAATAAATAAAAAAACCATAATATTTCCCAACAATTCGAGAAAACCTTTGGAAAAAATACTATACTACAAACCCGAATTTATCCAACAACAAAAGTATTCAGGAAAAGTAAGCTGTTCTTAGTTTAGTATTCGATCAAATAATTTTCATCAAGTTGTTCAAAGGAAGAAGAAATTATTTCATTATTAACAAGACAATGAAATTCGGATTTAGAATACCATCTGTGAAAAAGCGAATCGCAGCACGAACCTCTCTAAAAAGGTATGTCAGAAATACGATGGGTGTAAAAGCCCCAAGAGGTTATGGCTGGATAACAAATCCAAAGAAATTTGTCTATAATAAAATTTATAATAAAACAACGCGCGGATGTTTGGTTAACATAGCTTTATTGCTCAGTTTCATTTTTTTGATGTAATATTTTATTTTCAATATATTCTGGAAATGAAATTGCAACTTCAGAATTGAAATAAAATATTACAAAGCAAAAAACAAAAGATGGTTACACATAGTTTTTATTAAAAAAATTGAAATAAATATTCATTGAAAAGTCTATAGTAATTTTTATTTTTTAAAATATTTATTATCCTGACATTTAGTCATAATCTTGTAAATAGTTTTTTACAAAAACAACTCTTCAACAAATTCAACAAAGTCTTATTGTTCACTTAACTTGGAAGAGAATGTAAAAGATGAAATCATTGAGTTCATTTTCATACCTTCCTGGCAATAAGCCCAGAATTATTTCAGACAACGGATCGCAGTTCATCAGTAAAGACTTTGCAATACATCCGAATTAATGGTGTTTTCAATATCAATGTCTTGTTATACTCAAAAAGAAAGCTGAATATCGAAGACTTTTGTAATTTCAATCAGAATATATAATAATTATATTTGATGAATATTCTAAAAGGATCTGATAGGATCTGACCGGCGGATATTTTTAATTCTTTTATTTACACCGTCAGAAAAGTTTACCGGATACAAAGCGGGATGTGGCGCAGCTCGGTAGCGCGCCTCGTTCGGGACGAGGAGGTCGCTGGTTCGAATCCAGTCATCCCGACTGATTGCAGTTGTAAATTATAAATTATAAAATTAAAATCATAAATTGAAAACATTATTAACAGTCCTTGCATTTTTTCTTTCGGCGTCATTTATTTTTTCGCAGGATTCCAATTCACTTAAATCGCCTTCGTCCAAAAATATAAAAGACCTTAACATTCTTCACTGGAATGATTTTCATGCGAGAGATCTTCCGTACAGGATTTCGAAAAAAGACTCTCTCAGCGGTGAGAGTTCGTCTTACTATGTAGGAGGAACCTCTAACATGCTCGGATACATTGAGAAACTCCGCACTAAAAATACCCTGCTGCTAAATGCCGGTGATGATTTCCAGGGAACTCCCATCTCATCAATCACGAGAGGAAATTCTCAGATTGAACTTCTTAATCTGTATCACCTTGATGCTTATGTAATTGGCAATCATGAATTTGATTACGGAGAGTATGCGCTTGATTCAGCGCTGATGAAAGCTAACTTTGATTATCTTGCCGCCAATGCTTTTTTAAAATCTGAAAACAGGACATTCGGAAAACCATATGTGATAAAAACCATTAACGGAGTTAAGTGCGGGATAATCGGGCTCACGGCGCTCGACCTCATGACACTCACAATCCCCAAAAATGTAACCGACATCCGAATGCTTAACACTGATTCAGTAATTACAGCAGGCATAAAATATTTAAAGAAGAAAAAATGCGACCTGATTATATTACTGACTCATATCGGAGTGGATAACGATAAGAAACTTGCCGGGAAATTTTCAAAAGATGTTGATATAATTATCGGCGGTCATTCTCATACGCCTTTATTCAAACCTGTCATTGTCAACGGAGTATTTATTGCGCAGGCAGGGTCTTATGCAAGATGGCTGGGAGACATTAATATGAAAGTTGATACAAAAAAAGATACTATAGTCAGCTTCAGTGGAAAGCTTATAGAGACTGTAATGGATTCGGCAATTTATGACAAGGCTGCTGAGCTGAAGGTTGAAAATATGGTTGCATCAGTACAGGGTGATTTATTGAATGTAATCGGCAGGCTCGATCAGGACTGGAAAAGAGGATTTTCTGAAGAGAGCAATCTCGGTCAATGGGAAGCGGATGCAGTGAGAGTCAAAGCCGGAACCGACATTGCATTTCTCAATTCAGGCGGCATAAGAAAAGATTTGCCGAAAGGCGACATTACAATCGGAGATATTTGGGAAATAAATCCCTTCGGAAATACTATCGTTACTTTCGATGTCAGCGGCAAAGACCTGAAGCAGATGATGAAAAATAATCTGAAGAACAGGGTTAATGAAATTAACGAGCTTGGTTCGAGTGATATGATTATTGTTTCGGGAATAAATATAGTTTATGATTCTAAAAAAGTTCTGTCCGGCTCGGATGATTTTATTGTCACACTTAAAGTTGGGAACGAAGATGTTGATGAAAATAAAATTTACTCGATTGCAACTAATAATTACGTCGGCGCCCAGTTTAAAAAATATTTCGGGGATATATCCGGAGAGCTAAAAGTAACGGATACGAATATTATTGACAGAGATCTTTTAATTGAGGCTGTTGAAAATCAAAAAGAAATTAATCCTGTTCTTGAAACGAGAGTCCAAGATGTTTCGGGGCAGGAAATTAAAAATATCAACAAATAAAAATTTGCTATGACAGATAAGAGAATTATTCACTGTATTAAATTAGAGCAGGATCTTCCGGGATTAGATAAACCGCCTGTTCCCGGCGAGCTGGGGGAAAGAGTTTATAATAATGTGTCAAAGCAGGCATTCAAAATGTTTTTAGATCATTTTAAAATGGTTGTCAATGAATACCGGCTGGACCTTACTTCTCCGGCAACAGATAAAGTATTTGAAGATCAGATGAGCGAATTTTTTTTCGGCGGCGGAATTAAGCTTCCCGATGAATATGTCCCTCCCGCTGAAAAAGAATAAAATTATTATTGATGTCAACTCGCAACAATAGACTTTTCTATCCGTTATTATTATCTGCCTCAGGATAAAATTTAAAATAAAATCTTAATTGAAATAACTTTGGAAATACTCGAGACATTTGATAAATATTTAATCGTCCCCCGAAACCAGGCTTATAATCAGTATCTGGATGAAAGAAATTTAAGGATATTCAAAGCCGTACTCATAATTTTCGCCCTCATAATTGTCATCATGACAATCGTAAATCTTTTTTCTCTTAGGTCATTTAATATTTCGCTCATACTTTGCGTTCTTAATTTGATTATACTTGCAGTCGCCAGGATAAAGTACGGTCATTTTTTTAACATTTCAAACATACGGAGATATTTATTTATTTTTTTAATAAGCCAGCTTCTTATATTTCTTGCAATAGATATATTCTATCCTAATGACAGCGCTGAAGAAGTTTCAATTGACAAAAAATCTCATAGTGAAAAAATTAATTCGGATACTTTAGTTAAGAAGCAGAGTCTTAGAGTATCTGTAGGAGGCCGCGGTGATGAATCCTATCTGCCGTATATTATTTTCTTTTCAACACTTGTCATGGTATTCAGATTTTCAAGAACGGAAATCGTTCAATTGTTTTCTATTGGTTTCGGCATACCTCTTCTGACGATGCTTCTCTTTAAAGGAAATTTCACTCCTGCCAACAGTGTATCTCCTTTAATACTCGGGCTGATTTTCTTTACAGTCTCTTTTACTTCCGAAAGGAAAAGACAGAAAAAGTTTTATGAGCAATATGATTTCAGCTACAGTAAGAATTACGAAAATCTGAGAATGAAAAAGGAGCTTGACTATGCGCGTGAGATTCAGCTTTCAATGCTTCCTAAAAATAATGCAACAATAGGCGAGCTTGAGATTTCCGCTGTCTCACTTCCTGCAAGTGAAGTTGGAGGTGACTATTTCGACTATTTTAAAATCTCAGAAACAGAAGTAGGAATTTTCATTTGTGATGTATCAGGACATGGCGTTGCCAGCGGGCTGCTGCTTTCAGGGCTGCGTAGCTGTATGCATCTCATACTCGAAGATAATTCAAATCCTAAAGAAGTAATCGAAAAGCTTAACAGGATGATCAGGAAAACCCAAAGCAGGAAGATGTTTGTGACTGCAATCTTTGCAATCATTGATACCGGAAAAAATAAATGCACGCTGTTTAATGCGGGTCACTTGCCTCCTTATAAAATCTCCGGCGAATCCAGGGAAATATTTAAAATTAAAAAGCACGGTGTAGCGCTTGGGGCAATGAACAGCGTTGAAAATACCGGAGCAGAAAATGAAGTGCTGTTTGATTTTAAAAAAGGAGACAAGCTTATACTTTATACTGACGGAGTGAACGAAGCAATGAACAGCAGCAAAACCGAATACGGTCTCGAAAGCCTTGAGCTGTATCTTAATAATAACACCGATAAAAAAACAAATGACCTGCTTAACGGCTTGCTTGATGATGTCAAGAAATTTACAAATAACAGTTTCCAGAGAGACGACCTCACACTATTAATGATACAAAGAAATTGATTTCAAAAAAAAATAAGATGCCGCTGGTCGGAATTATAATGGGCTCCGATTCAGACATGCCGGTTATGAAAAAATCCTCGGTGATTCTCGATGAGTTTGAAGTCAGTTATGAAATTAAAATTACTTCCGCTCACCGGACTCCTGACCTTATGGCTTCCTATTCAAAGAACGCTTACAAAAGGGGAATAAAAGTAATCATAGCCGGCGCAGGCGGCTCTGCCCATCTGCCCGGTATGTGCGCGGCTTATTCACCACTTCCTGTCATCGGTGTGCCTGTAGAATCCAAAGCCCTGAAAGGTCTTGACTCGCTTTTGTCAATCGTCCAGATGCCTTTCGGAGTGCCCGTTGCTACAGTTGCTATTAATAACGCAGGGAATGCTGCACTACTTGCGCTGGAAATTCTTGCAGCTTCCGACAAAAAAATTTTAGATAAAGTAATTAAATTTAAAAATAAGATTAAAAGAGAATCATTAAACAAGAATAAAAATTTATTGGATTATATTGGATAAATAAAAAAAAATAATGTCATTAAAACTATTACCATTCGTCATACTATCATTGTTTCTGATTCTTCATTCAAAGCAGGCATTCTCACAGGAGCCGCAGATAAAGTCAGTAGATATAAACGCGCTTGTAAATATGATGGAAGGCTCGTTCAGCAGTGAGGAGCAGTCAAAGAACGACACTGATTACTTTGACATTCGTCTTCATATGAAAAAAATCTGGTCCGACAATCAGGATGGCAAATGGATTTATGCAGAAATGACGGCTGCGGAAAATCCGGATAAACCTTACACACAAAGAGTTTACCATATTACACAAACAGGAAATAATTCTTTTGAGAGCTCGGTATTTAAGATTAGTAACCCTCTAAGATTTGCATGTGAGTGGAAAAATGAAAATCCTCTTTCATCATTAACTCCGGATTCATTGAAAGAGCTTAAGGGCTGTGATGTTTATTTCACATTAGTTAACGATACTGTTTTTCAGGGAAGCACACGTGACACCGGTGGTCCCGGAGGAAGAAGCGATG
>JBBRTN010000049.1:0-8645 GCA_038244395.1 Ignavibacteria bacterium | reverse complement strand
CGCTGTATATTCGGCAACGTTATTTGTAAACACTCCGATGAATTTTTTAAATTTTAGTATCTCATTTCCGGTTTCATCAGTAATGACCACTCCGACCGAAGCCGGTCCCGGATTTCCTCTTGATGCGCCGTCAGTATAAACTTTAATTTTTTTCAACAGTAATTTGGCAGAATAATTCAGAAATTTAAGGTTGCGAAGTTACAAGTTCTTCTGAAATCAATATTCTTCCGCATGACTGGCAGGTATATATTTTTTCCGCAGTTTTTATTTCTATGACTCTTTGCGGCGGAATCGAATTATAGCAGCCTGAGCAATTGCTTTTCCTGACTATCGCTGTCGCCTCGCCTCTGTATAAATTATTTATCCTTTCATAAAGTGAAATGTACTGTGGATCCAGTTTCGATATCAGCTTGTTCCGTTTTTCTTTTAATACCGATTCTTCCTGCTTATACTGTTCGTTTAGTTCATCTAGCAAAGTTTGTTTTTCCTCAAGATCTGTTCTGAGTTCAGTTACCCTTGCACCAAGACCCTCTACTTCTTCTTTAAACTTGTCTTCAAGACCTTTAATTTCTTTTAACCTTGTTTCGTTCTTGCTCACTTCTTCGAATAAAGATTCTATTGTCTTTACAATCTCATCATATTCTTTATTAGACCTCACATCAAATTTTTGCTCGTCATATTTATTTATTTTTTCCTCAAAGGAATTATTATCCTTTTCCAGCCTGGCTTTTTCTTCTTCCACTCCGTCAAGAGACTGCTTCTTTTCTTCATGTTGTGAGTCCAGGATTTTTACTTTGGACTGTATAGATTCTATTGTCTCAGGCAGGTCTCCTTTTTCCTCTTCTATTTCCGTCAGTTCTTCGTCAATTTTTTTCAGCTCGAGGTAAGTAAGAAGCGTCTCATTCATTTTGGATTTTTGTATCTCTACAGTGTCGGCAAAAAACTCCTGGAATCTTGAAGATGAATCTTCTTCTGTATTTTCGTTAAATCTGTTTTCAGCGTTACTATTTTTAGGATCACTTTCCATTTCGGAATTTTCGTTTATATTATTTTCTGTCATTGGTAAATTTATTATTATGTTATTGTTATATTATATTTTAAAAAGTTTGCATCTTTTTTGGGAAATTAAAATCATACTGTCGCAATTAATAAATTTCGCCGACTCGAGAGTGTTTCCATTATCCGAATCTGATATTGCAATCCTGAAGGCTTCAGACCCTGTATGCTCCTGCTCTGATTCAATCTTACTGTTAAATTTTTTTAACATGTTTAGTCTCTTTAAAAGGTCGCTGAACTTAACTCCGGATTTTAAATTTACGACAATTCCTGAAATTTTCCTGGTCCTTTTTTTAAAATCGTAAATTTCGTAAGCCGTTTCTTCATAAGGATGATTTTTAAGAATTGCATCTGTTACTTTATTCAGGTTCTCCGCATCACATTCCATTTCAAGCTTAATTTCTTTTTCATAAGAAAGTAAATTCTTTTTTCCGGAAAAAGGCCGGGCTTTTTGATTTGGTTTGAATGTCCCCGTCCCTTCGGTTCTGAATGAACACATTTCATAGTTGCCTATCAAACCCGCGCCAGCACCGGACATTTCTCTTGTTAATTTTTCGGCAAAACTTTCCGGTACAAAGACAATAATCTTTTTTTTATCTATGAAGAGGTAAAAATTTTCTTCGGATAAAATCTCCCCTGCTCTGAAAATTTTTCTTAATGACCCAGTCAACTTACTTAGCGCTGTTTTTTGCATAAAAAAAAAGTGTATCCTGATTTAGATACACTTTAGACTTGTCTTGCCTGGTTCTGCCGTAAGATTTGGTTTCTTTCTTTTTGGAAACCGGTCTCTTCGTATCAGATATCTGTAAAAGATTAAATAACTATTGAAATTCATTTAAATGAAAATATGAACGATGCTTTACAAAAACAAGATACTTAAATCTTGATATTTAAACTTTAATTTTCAATAACTTCGTTCTTAACGTGAGTCCGGAAAATTAATTTATCCCGAAGCCTGCTTACACTTTCAGCCTCTTAAACAGCTTCTCAATTGGCTTCGTATTCTGCATAATATAAAAGTGAAGTGAAGGGACACCTCTGTTCAAAAGTTCTTCACACTGTCTCGCTGTCCATTCGACACCGATATCCATTACATGTTCCGGATTGGCTTCAGAGATTTCAGATGAGAGTTCCTCAGGAATCTCAATGAAAAAATTTTTCGGAACGGAATTCAGCTGTGTCTTCGAAGTGAGTATTTTCAGGCCGGGTACGATAGGAACTTCAATTCCGTCAGCCCGGCATTTATCAACATAGTCGAAGAAATATTTATTGTTATAAAACATCTGCGTCACTATGTATTCTGCTCCTGCTTTCACTTTTTCTTTAGCATACTTAATATCATTATTTAAATTCGGGGCTTCGAAATGTTTTTCCGGATATCCGCCGACACCGATGCAGAAATTAGTCGGCGCAGCGTCAAGCAGATCTTCTTCAAGATATTTTCCGCGGTTCATATCCGATACCTGCTTTACAAGATCAAGCGCGTAAATATTGCTCGACCTTCCTTCGGGCACAGGCTTACGGTAACCACTGTCATCGCCGCGAACGGTGAGCACATTTTCGATCCCGAGATAATTCAATTCTATCAAAGCATCTTCGGTCTCTTCTTTTGTAAAGCCGTTGCATAGAATGTGAGGCACAGTATCAACATTGTATTTATTCTTTATGGCAACGCTGATTCCGATTGTTCCCGGCCTCTTGCGCTTTACTTTTTTTCTTATACCTGATGCTGTCTCTTCATAATGAACCTGCGCCGAATGAGATGTCACGTCAATGAACGGCGGATTGTGCTTTATTAATTCATCTATGATTTTAAAGAGGAGTTTTATATCCCCTCCTCTTGGAAGAGGAATTATTTCAAAACTGATGAGTGGATTCTTAGCTTTATCAAAATGTTCTGTTACTTTCATATTCTTTTTGGTGTAAATAAAGCGGAGCCGGGCTGATATTTTCTTCTGGTACTGTTATCCGAAAGCTCTTTTATTAAATATTAAAATTATTTTTGAGAGCTTGGTTGAAGATTGAAACCGCCATCGGCAAGTAATTTATTGTCCCCGGTTTTTATATTAACAATGCCGACACTTAGTCTTGTTTCGGTTCCGGCATCATATACAATTTTATCGTTATCCACCCATTGAAATGTTCCTATATTTCCGCCGGTCACATTTAAATTTCTCTTATTCGATCCGTCCGAATCCATCAGGTATAAAGAAACATCGCTTCCGTCAATTACCACGAACGCAATTTTATTAGCGTCCGGAGAAAATCTGGGCACGTTTGAGCTTGGCAGCCCTTTGCTTAATGCAGTCTCTTTGTTGTCCGCAAAAATTCTGATTGTCCCTTTAAGATTATTATCAAAACTTGCATAAACAATTTTACTTCCGTCAATGGAGATATCCGGCTCCAGGTTCGCTTCATCGTTGCGGCTTACTTTGGAAATGTAATTGTCGGTTGTATCATCCAGGTCAGCCGACATTATGGATTTATATCCATTGATGAATTGTGAAAAAATAATCTGGTTGCCTGCATCTGAAATAGTCTGCATATTAGAATATCTTCCGTCTGATATTACAAGCGCTTCACTTCCTGCGGTAGTATCGACAATGAAAATTGATGTAACCCCGTCGTACTCATCGTTAAACATTATCTGTGCTCCATCAGGAAGGAAGGAAGGATTATATCCCGGCGCCACAAAATACGGAGCATCGGAAGTCGATAACGAATCTATATTCCGAATGAGATAATTCTTTCCCGTCTCTGTATAAAAAACCAGCTGCTTACCGTCAGGAGACCATCTTGGCTTCATGCAGTTTTCATCCAGTTTTGTCAATTGTTTTTTATCCGATCCGTCTTCATTCATAATAAATATCTGTCTTATTCCGGAGCCGTTGATGTTCGAGCAATACGCAATCTTCTTCTGCTGTGCAAAACCAATTCCGGTAAACAAAAGCGCTGACATGATTAATATTTTTTTTAGGGACATATATTTTTTAATTTTTAGAATTTTTTAAAAATACTTAACATTAAATTTTTATTAAAGAGATTAAAATTGATGTTTGATTTTGAATACGTGCTTTAATCTTTGAAGCATAATCTTATCCTCACAGCAAAACGGCTGAAGCCGTTTTACAGAAAACCGTTTAAACGGTTTTCCGTCTCGCTCTGAATAAATTTTACAATACCTCACTCAAACTGAAATCAACCTGATTGTGTTAAACTTCCTCTTCTTTATACTGAAGCTGGTAAAGCCTGTAATACAGTCCTCCTTTTTCCAGAAGCTCCTGATGCGTACCCATTTCCTTGACCTCGCCTTTATGCATGACAATAATCTTATCGCAGGTCTGGATAGTGGATAATCTGTGGGCTATGATGATTGAAGTTCTTCCCTCAATCAATTTCTGTATCGCATTCTGAATAAGTATTTCCGTATTGGTATCCACACTTGAGGTGGCTTCATCAAGGATTAAAATTTTCGGGTCATAAGCAAGCGCTCTCGCAAATGATATCAGCTGTTTCTGACCTACGGAGAAAGTAGAGCCTCTTTCTTTTACCGGATGGTCAAGTTTCCCGGGCAGTGAATTTACAAATTCACGCAAACCTGTATTATTAACTGCATCATCAATCGCCCGGGTGTTTATTACAGAGTTATTCAAAGTGATATTGGATTTTATATCTCCTGAAAATAAGAAAACATCCTGAAGAACTATACCGATGTTTCTTCTCAGCTCGCTTTGACTGATGTCTTTTATGTCTGTCCCGTCAATTAAAATCTGACCTTTGCTAACTTCATAAAATCTTGTGAGCAGATTAATTATCGTTGTCTTTCCAGCTCCGGTGGCTCCGACGAAAGCAACCTTCTCTCCTGCATTAATTTTAAATGAAACATTTTTCAATACATAATCTTCGTCATTATATGCAAACCACACATTTTTAAATTCAATATTTCCTTTCACGTCAGCCATTTGTTTTGGATTTTGTACATCAAGTATGGTTGGCTTCTCATCGAGTAAAGCAAAGATTCGCTCACTTGATGCCATCGCAGTCTGAAGAATGTTATATTTTTCTGAAAGGTCGCGAATAGGCCTGAAGAACATTTCAGTGAACTGTATAAAGGAGACAATTACACCGATGGAAATGGCGTGCTGCACTACCTGACCACCGCCATACCAGATTATCAGACCGGCGGAAATTGCTCCGATTAATTCCACAATAGGAAAAAATACTGCGTAATAAAAAACACTCTTCTTGTTCTGTTCGGTATGTTCTCTGTTAATTTTTTCGAACTCTTCCCTTGCTCTTTTTTCCTTTGCGAAATACTGAACTATAGTAATGCCGGTTATATGTTCCTGGATGTATGAATTTAATTTAGCTACTAGCAGGCGGATCCTCCTGTATGATTCCCTTACCTTCTTTCTGAAAATGGATGTCGCAATGATCAGAACGGGTAATACGGAAAGAGTAATAAGGGCAAGCTTAAAGTCAAGAGTAAACATGAAATATAAAATCCAGATTATCAGAAAAATATCCCCGAAAGCAGTCACAAGTCCGGATGAGAATACTTCGAATAAAACCTCGACATCGCCGGTCACTCTTGTTACAATCCTGCCGATGGGATTCTTGTCGAAAAATTTTAAATCCAGCGACATGATATGACCGAAGATTTTTTTCCTGAGATCATAAATAATTTTCTGGCCTATCCAGTTAGTCAGGTATGTAGAGGCATACTGTATTATTCCCTGAATGACAAGAGCCCCCAGCATTATAAGTATAATCTTCTGAAGGCCGGGTAAATCCTTATTGGATATCTTGTCGTCTATTGCGACCGGTGTCAGACTGACACGGTATGCAGCAAGTGCGGAAATAGTAATTGTCAGAATCGTAGCAATGACGATATGTTTTGTATATGGTTTAAAGAATGACAGAAGACGCCTCAGTATTTTAGGATCTACCTGCTTCGTTAAAACTTCGTCTTCGGATTTATTTATTGACGCTTCTGCCAAACTTTTTAAAAATTAAATAATTATATCAAAAATTTTTCTTTTAAACTAAAAATCCTTAATCTCTTCTTCAAGCAACTGTTTCTTGTAAATATCATAATATATTCCGTTCAGGGAGATTAGTTCATTGTGCGTTCCTTCTTCTTTTATTTCACCGTTACCCATCACAATTATATTGTTTGAATTTTGAATGGTGGATATTCTGTGGGAAATAATAATGCTTGTCCGGTCGTTCATAATTTTCTTCAGCTCCTGTAAAATTTCCTCTTCTGTCTTTGTATCTACTGCAGACAGTGAATCATCCAGTATGAGTATCTCCGGCCGCTTGTAAATTGCACGTGCTATGGATGTTCTCTGCTTCTGACCGCCCGATAATGTTATTCCTCTTTCCCCGAGTATTGTCCTGAACTGATTTGGAAATTCCGTAACGTCTTCGTAAAGTCCTGCAATCTTAGAAAATTCGACTACTCTTTTTTCATCAACAACATCATCTGAGTAGGAAATATTTTTTTCAATCGTATCCGAAAATAAAAAGGATTCCTGGGGAACGATGCCGATAGATTCTCTCAATACCTTCAGTGGAATTTTTTTAATCTCATTTCCGTCAATAAAAAGACTCCCTTCGGTTACATCCCAGATCCTTGGTATCAGGTTTATCAACGTGCTCTTTCCGGAACCGGTCTGACCGATTATCCCAAGTGTCGAGCCTTTTCTAATTTTCAGATTAATATTCTTCAGTGCAAAATCATTTGCGAGAGGATATTTGAAAGAAACATTTCTGAATTCAATGTCACCCTCAATGCTTTTTTCAGTTATTGATTCATCGGTATTTTTATCATCCGATATTTCAGGACCGGTCCCGATAATGTTCATCAGGCGCTGCATCGATGGAGCAGCTCTCTGAATAAGATTTATTATCCAGCCGAAAGCGATCATGGGAAAAGTCAGCTGACCGACGTAAATCAGAAAAGAGGAAATATTTCCAACTGTCATTTTTCCCTCCATTACCTGGATACCGCCGAAGTAAATTACCATTATCACGGAAAGGCTCGTCAGCAGAAACATCATAGGAAAGGAAAACGACTGTACCTTTGCAAGCATGAGATTCTTTCTCTGGTAATCATAAGATATTTTATCAAACTCGAGCTCTTCGTTTTTTTCCCTGACATAAGATTTAATTACTCTTATTCCTGAAAGGCATTCCTGAGCTTTAGTAGTCAGGTCCGAAAAAATTTCATAAACTTTTAATGAGCGTTTGAATGTAAGCTTACCTACTTTGTAAACGAGATATGTAATCAAAGGCAGCGGACCCAGCGCCAGCAGCGTAACTGTCGGATTGATGGAAAATAAAATAAACAGTGTTATTATGATTCTTGTGAAGGTTTGTATTGAATACATGATTCCCGGTCCGACAAAATTTCTGACGTTGCTTATATCATTTGTCGCGTGCGCCATTAAATCTCCCGTCGAGCGTGTATTGTAAAACGCCTTCGAAAGAGTCTGCAGATGCGAAAAGAAATCAAACCTCAAATCATTTTCTATCTCTCTTGATACAATTATCAATGACTGTCTTGTCATGAAAAGAAATATTCCTCTTATGATGACTATCCCGATTCCCACAAGAGCATAAGTCGAAAGCTCATGCTGCAGAGTACCCTTTGTAAGATTATCAATTGCAGCCCCGATTACCAGCGGGTAAAGACTATCTGTTCCGTTTGATAATAGTATGAGGAGAAAACCAACGGAGATTTTTTTCTTGTACTTTTTTAGGTAAGGAATTAATGCTAAAAGAGATTTCATTTATGATTTAATGAACAAATATAACTCAATAAAATTCTAAATTTTAGTGACAATTGAATGACAAATTGAACATTGAGCTGCACTGAAGTTTGAGTGTGAATTTTTGTCATTTGTTTTACTTATAGTTTCAACTTTGAAAAGCAATTCCTGCATTCCATCAGTTATCATTTTAGCATTTAAAGTGAGCATTGAACATAGCATATGTAATTAAAAATATTTAGTTTTATTTATATTATTCTGGATCTAAAAAAATTTTATTAACCGAAGCCCGACTGATTTATCATTAGGAATGAACTCAAGTGATGAATACAAGTGATTGAATAATAGAATAAAAGAATAAAAGAATAATGAATCGGCTAATTTTAATTAAAACTAAATTTTATGACAACTAAAGAATTATTTTTAAACCAATATAACGCCTGCTATAATGAGGAGAACTGGTTTGTTCCGCTCACCGCTGCTCTTGACGGACTTACCGATGAGCAGGCATTTTGGAATGACGGGAGCTCTAATCATTCTATCTATGAGCTGGCGGAACACATAGCTTTTTGGAATGGAAGATACCTGAATCGCTTTAATGAAATGCCTCTTCCCGAAATAAAAGGCGGCAACGAATCTACATTTGAAACCGCAGGTGATGATAAAAGCTGGGAAAAATTATTGAAAAAACTAAATGAGGTGATGACAGAACTGGGGAATGCATTTAAAAATGCAACTGATGAAAAACTCACGAGTTCTCCGTTTAAGGATTCAGATGATCCGTGGTATTCAGTTATTGCAAACATTAACATT
>JBBRTN010000048.1:0-8800 GCA_038244395.1 Ignavibacteria bacterium | reverse complement strand
GTTTGAAGAGTTGTATAATGACCTGCTCTTGAAAATAGACGAAGTCGCAGAAAGGATTTTGACATTAGGTCACACGCCAAAGCACAACTATGCTGACTACAGAACGACTTCAAAAATCGAAGGAAGTGTTCAGGTAAGTGACGGTAAAAAAGCTGTTGAAGACATTTTGACTTCATTTCAAACGATCATAATACTTCAACGAGAACTTCTTACCATTTCGGCAGACGCAGGTGACGAAGGAACGAATGCCTTAATGAGTGATTACATCAGGGTGCAGGAAAAATTGGTTTGGATGTATTCTTCTTTTCTGGATAAATAAATAAATAAAATTAGGCCGTTCAATAAACCAACTCAACATAATAAACTCCTGTTCCAATTATGTAATTCGAAGCACTCGAATGTTTATAATCCTCCGGGTTTTCAGCGAGCCTTCATTTTGAAGTGCAGGGATTGTTATGTATGTAATTTAACTTCGCACGATACAAAGCAGCATTAACCATTTCTTTGCAATCAAATCTATCCGTAAATACTTTATGTAAAGCACCTTTTTAGTTTCGGCAGCTTCAGAAAATAAATCTATTCTTTTATCTTCTTCAGGAAAATTTACTATTCCATACGCTTGGAATCTTTTTGCGTTTTGAATTTACCTGGATGAATCCGGTGAATATTCTCCTTCCTTATTAATTACTGAGCAAAGATATTCGATGCAATTTAAATTTTCAATTGGTCTAATACCAGCAGAGTCCCCCGATAAATCGGGGAGACTCTGACGGTGGGTTAGAAAATCCCGCTATAAGTTAGAACCGTTCCTCAATAATTATCTTGTATATATACTATTATAATAGTATATTAGTATATTAAAAACACAAATTATATTCCTTTTAATTATGAATGAAAATACTCAATTGAATTATCTTATTAATTTACTGCTTAATATCAAAACAAAAGCTGAAATGAAAGATTTTCTTATGGGAATTCTTACTCCCAAAGAGATTGAAGAAATTCCACGGCGCCTGAAGATTGTAAATATGCTTAAAAAGGGGATTCCTCAGCATGAAGTTGCAAGGGTGCTTGGGGTGGGTGTTGCTACAGTGACGAGAGCTTCCAAAGAGTTACAAAAAGGGAGATTTAAAAATACTTAATTGGATTTATTAAGCTCCTGACTTACAAAAAATAGCAAGGATACACTGAAGTCAAAACCAGTAACAACCAAAAAAATAACTGAATCAATTAATTCATAAATGGATAGAGATTATAACATGGAAACATATACTTTAAATAACAAACCATATGAACAAATGAAACAAATTATGGAGGGGTTATATAGCAGAGAAGAGATTCTGAATTTTTTGCTCGAAAACGATGATAGTTTACTTTCAGAAGAAGTACTTCTGGAATACAGAAGAGCAGTTCTTGACAGCGGAATTTATTTACTTCATACGGATAAATTTGATAAGCCGGTCATTGATATTGTAGGACCAGGAGGGGATGGAAAATTAACGGCAAATATTTCCACATTTGCTTCACTGATTTGTGCTGCTACAAAATTAGTATGTGTAGCAAAATACGGAAACAAATCTGCTTCAGGAATATGCGGAAGTATGGATATCTTTGAAGAATTAGGAATTAAGATTCAATTAAATGTAGAAGAAGTAACAAATCAACTACAGAGAATTAATATTGCACCGTTGTATGCTCAATTTATATATCCGGGGGGAAAGTTTGTAGCCGAAGCGCGAAGATTAATAGGGACACCAACAATATTCAATTTATTATTTTCTTCATCCAGACCACTTAAAGGAAAGCTGCATTTTGTATTTGGATGTGCCTCAAAGAATCAAATGGTAATCATAGAGAAATTATATAAAAGTGATCCTGGTACAAGATGTCTGATTGTGAACGGACATGATGGAACTGATGAAATTTCAGTAAGTGATAATGGGAAAACCAATTATGCATTATTGGATAAAGGCAAAATTAAACGCGGGGTTATTGATTGCTATGAACTATTTAATATATGTCCTAAGGAATTAAGCTTGTTGTGTGTCAATTCAAAAAATGAAGCTGTGAAATTATTCCGTGATGCATTAGACCCAATGAAATCCTGTAAGAAAATTGATGCATTAAGAAATGCAGGTATTGTAAATGCCGGGGTTGCTTTATTCATTGCACTGGAAAATAATAATCCGGATCTGAGAAAAGCAAATGAATATATTACAATTGCACGTAATATATTGTCTTCCGGCAAAGTTCTCCAACTTGTTAACGAATTAAAATTAATAAGTGTCCCGCATGAATTTCTTAAGTAAAGTTAAAAAATACAAATCTATTGAGATAAAAAGATTAGAATTCAGGCAATCTGAAAATTCGTTTGCAAAACTCTTTTATCCTTATAGAAAAAAGCCTGTACTTATAGGAGAAATTAAACCGAGAACTCCGTCAGGTGAAATTCTATACAGTGGAGATTTTTTAAAATTGGCCAGGACTTATGAAAATGCAGGAGTAGATGCGATTTCGATTTTAACAGATGAGAAATCATTCGGAGGAAGCATTAATTTATTAAACGAGATCAGCAGGATTGTTAAAGTACCAATACTGAGAAAAGATTTTATAATTAGTAAAGCACAAATAATAGAATCAGTAGAGAACAAAGCAAATGCAATACTACTGATTGTAAAATTATTAAAACAGGAAAAGCTTAAAATGCTTATTGAATTTTCATATGAATTAAAATTATTGCCAATAATTGAAGTAACAAATACTAGAGAAATAAGCAGAGCCGTTTCTGCGGGAGCAAAAATTATAGGTGTAAATTCCAGGGATCTTCAAACACTGGAAATAAATTTCGATAAAGCATTGAAAACTTTAAGATGCGTTCCCGGGCAAATTGTACCTTTACTGTTCTCGGGAGTGTGCACCCGGGAAAATGTGAAAGACGCAGTTGAAAATGGTGCCAAAGGTATTTTAATAGGTTCCGGTTTAATTAAATCAAAAAATATAAAACATAAGATAAAAGAATTAATGTATGATAAAAAATAAAAATTTTATAGTTAAAATATGCGGAGTGAAGGATTATTCATCAGCCCTGAATATTTTAGAACTGAGTCCGACCATGATAGGATTGGTATTTGTTCCGGGAAGTATACGCTGTGTCAAATTAGAGACTGCCCAAAAGATCACATCATTAGCACATAAACTTGGAATATTAATTGTTGGAGTTTTTCAAAATCAAGATGCGGAATATGTATCAGAAATATTTAAATCAATACTTCTTGATTATGTTCAGCTGCACGGATCAGAAGATTTATCGTATTGCAAACAGATAAATTCTCCCGTAATTAAAACAATTATTCCCAATAATTATTCGATCGAAGAAATTGAAAAACTTATGAATAAATATTCAGATGTGGCAGATTATTTTTTGATAGACCGTCCTGTGCAGGGGCACGGAAAGACTGTTGATTTCAGGCTTGTAAAAGAACTGACAAAGAATTATCCGGTAATTGTTGCGGGGGGATTAAACCAAATTAATATTGAATGCGCTGTAACTGAGGCCGGCAAAGGCTTAATGGGTGTAGATACCAGCAGTGGAGTGGAAAGTACACCGGGTGAAAAAGATATAAAATCAGTTCAATCATTTATTTTAAATGCACGGAGGGCTTATGAATCTATCTAAAAGTTATGCGCAAAAACTCGATGAGAGCGATAAGCTTAGTCATTTCAAGAAAGAGTTTTATTTTCCACAGAATAATATTTATATGAATGGAAATTCTCTCGGTTTATTATCCAGGAGATCTGAGCAATCATTATTAGAGATTTTAGAATCCTGGAAGACCAAAGGAATAAACGGCTGGATGCAGGGAAATGACCCGTGGTTTTATTTAGCTGAAAAGCTAAGCAAGATGATCGCACCGTTAATCGGAGCATTGCCTGAGGAAATTATTGTCAGCTCTTCTGCCTCTGTTAATTTACATCAGCTTCTTGCAACCTTCTATAAACCAAAAAAGAACTGTACAAAGATATTAACTGATTGCCTTTCTTTTCCATCTGACATCTATGCTCTGAAAAGCCATTTGATTCTCAACGGACTGGATCCTGAAGAGCATCTTAAAATTGTGAATACCCGAAGTGATAATATGATTTACGAAGATGATATAATATCATCAATGACTGAAGAGATATCAGTAATATTATTACCGGCTGTAATATATTCAACAGGGCAGTTTTTGAATATTAAACGATTAACGGAGGAAGCTACAAAAAGAAATATAAAAATAGGCTGGGACCTTTGCCATTCTATTGGAATTATTCCTCACGAACTTCACCAAGAAAATGCAGATTTTGCATTCTTTTGCAATTATAAATATTTAAACGGAGGTCCCGGCTCATCAGGAGGGTTATTTGTTCATGAAAAACATTTTGGCTTGCATCCCGGACTTGCAGGATGGTTTTCATCGGATAAAAAAGTACAGTTCGATATGAAACATAATTTAGTACCCGCAAGTGATGCGAGTGCATATCAGATAGGTACACCTCATATCTTAAGCATGGCACCTCTGTTAGGATCATTATCAATTTTTGAAGAAGCAGGTATTGAAAATATACATGAAAAATCAAAAAAGATAACAGGCTTTTTATGCACACTTATTAAGACCGAACTTTCAGGCATGGGATTTTCTATTGGCACCCCTTTGTGTGAAAATTCAAGAGGAGGACATATTGCTTTGGAACACGATGATGCTCCGAGAATTTGTAAGTCACTTAAGCTTCACGGGATCACGCCGGATTTTCGCCCCCCGAATATTATTCGTCTAGCTCCTTCACCTTTATATGTATCATATACTGAAGTATTTGAAGTTGTAAAAACCATAAAAGAAATTATGCTGGAAAAAGATTATGAAAATTTTGAAAATCTAAGAGAGCTTGTAGCTTAAAAATTATTATGAATAAAAGAAAGGGACACTTTGGAAAATTTGGCGGTAGGTTTGTACCCGAAATGTTATTCAGCGCCTTAGACGAATTAGAAGAAGCATATTATGATGCCATAAAAGATAAACTGTTTCAAAAAGAATTCAAATATTATTTGAAAACATTTACAGGTCGGCCGACGGCTTTGACCTTTGCCGGAAATCTTACGGAAAAATTAGGCGGTGCTAAAATTTATTTGAAAAATGAAGGTCTCAATCACACCGGAGCTCATAAGATTACACATTGCATAGGTCAGGCGTTATTGGCAAAGAGAATGAAGAAAAAACGGCTGATAGCAGAAACAGGAGCGGGTCAGCATGGACTTGCTACTGCTACTGTTTCTGCTAAGCTTGGTTTTTCATGCACTGTATACATGGGTGAGAAAGATATAGACCGGCAAAGACCGAATGTATTTTTAATGGAACAATTAGGTGCCGAGGTCATTCCGGCAAAATTTGGTAACAGAACTTTGAAAGATGCCGTTAATGCCGCAACAAAAGATTATATAGAAAACTTTTCTACTTCTCATTATTTGCTCGGATCTGTTGTGGGTCCGCATCCATATCCGGTAATGAACCGTAATTTTCAATCCGTTGTAGGGGACGAGGTAAAGAAGCAGATTATGAAAGCAGAAGGAAGGCTTCCTGATTATATTATTGCCTGTGTGGGTGGGGGTAGCAATGCCATGGGAATTTTCTATAAATTTCTGAACAATAAAAATACTAAGCTCATTGCGGTAGAAGCCGGGGGGAAGAGTGAAAAAGCAGGAGAGCATTCGATGAGTTTTAAGGGTACAGTTGGTGTAGTAGAAGGTTATAAATCTTTTTTCTTACAGGATGAAGACGGGCAGATTCAGGATACATACAGCATTGCAGCAGGAATGGATTATCCCGGCATTGGTCCAGAGTTATCTTATCTAAAGGATATCGGAAGAATTGAAGCTGATGCCGTATCAGATGAAGAGGTTATTGATGCTTTTAAATTAATTTGTAAAACAGAAGGGATAATACCGGCCTTAGAATCAGCTCATGCAGTTGCAAAAGCAGTAAAATTAGCTCCTCAGCTTAAAAAAAATAAAATAATTGTAGTTAATATTTCAGGGAGAGGTGATAAAGACATCTTTATTCTGGCCGACAAGTTAAAAGATAAAAATTTCTTTCAATTTTTAAAAGACTACCTGAATCGTGAAAATTAATCCTTCTCACTTCGAATGAATCTTATTGACAAGCAATTAATTAAAATCAAAAATGAAAACCGAACCGGACTGATGACTCATGTAGTCGTTGGGTTTCCGTCATTAGATAAAACTATTTCTATAGTTAAAAATATGGTTGAAGCCGGCGTTGATTTTGTAGAATTACAAATTCCTTTTTCAGAGCCTCTCGCAGACGGTCCGACAATTATGGGAGCATGCGAAAAGGCATTAAAGGACGGGGTTAAAGTTAAAGATGCATTCGACGCTGCAGCAATTTTATCAAAAAATATAAACGTCCCATTACTGTTCATGGCATATTACAATACTGTTTTTAAATACGGGACTGAAAAATTTTGTGCAGATGCTAAAAAAGCAGGGATCTCCGGTCTTATAGTTCCGGATATTCCTTTTGAAGAAGAGGAGAATGAACACTTTATTAAATTTTGCAAACGAGAAGGATTAAAAAACATTCGCGTCATGTCTCCTTCGTCAACTACTGAAAGATTAAAAATAAACAGTAAAGTGGCTGAAGGATTTATTTATTGTACTGCCCGACAGGGGATAACCGGCAGCAGCAAAGAACTTGATCCGGAATTAAAATCTTATCTTACGAATGTCCGCAGATATTTTAAAATTCCGGTTGCAGTTGGTTTCGGTATTTCGAATAAAGAAAGATTAAATCAAATCAAACCCTTTGCAGATATTGCGGTAATAGGCAGCGCAATCATTGATATTATAAATGACTCACTGGAAACCGATCTTGAAAATAACCTGACTTCTTTTTTGAGGGCAATTATTGATTGATTTCAATATGCAATTAATAAATTCAGGGTACATAAAAAACTCAAATTTTATCATTTAATAAAAGTGAAATTTATTGCACATTTAGTTAAGGACTTTAATTAAGTTTAATTAAGATAGTGTGTATTCAATAATTTTTAGATAAATCATATCAAACAGGTAATATTAATATTTGTAATTCTGACCTCAATAAAATGCATCACTCAATGGCCCGGAGCGTATTCCGGATTTGGATTGAAAGGAACTGACGAAAAGACTGTCGACTCCATAAGCAAAAGATTATAAACTATACCTTGATGCAGCAGCCGGCTCAAATTCGATCAGTCTTTGTAACGACAACGTGTTATGGAGATTATATAAAGGGTGAAAAAAATTTATATGTGACCAGCCTTCTTGCCATTGAAAAATTATCGGAAGGCAAAGCCGTGGATCAAATTTCCAAAAACCACTGAAGAGTGGGATAAACTGAAGCAAAAAGAATTTTGTCCGGACGAGTGTAACTATAATATGTATTTTGATATCAGTAAATATCAAAAAATTAAATAAGAATCATCGGATCTAGAATGATTAAAGTTCTCAAACACTGGCGCACGACTCTTCAAAAGTATGAGAAAGAATTATTTTATTTAATGCATCGGCCAATGTTTTATATCAATCTGAAAATATTTATTTTGGGATAATATTAATTGAACGGAAAAAATGTTAAAGAAAGTATTTTGTTTTCTTCTTCTTTTAATTACTCTGCCTTTGTACTCTCAATCAGGCTGGTTTCAACAGGAGAGCGGCGTGAATTATTCACTTCGAAGCATTTACTTTATAAATTCTAATACTGGCTGGGCAACAGGCGACGAGGGGATCATACTAAAAACTTCAAACGGCGGTGCGAACTGGATTTCACAGGCAACAAATACCAACACAGCTATTTACGGAGTTTTATTTTCCGATGCCAGCAATGGTGTGGCAACAGGGTATTATTATGATGGAAACCCATGGTGTCAGGAAATTGAAATGATCTTTTCAACTACAAACGGAGGAACTAACTGGAACTTAGTGCGCAAAGGATATGCTGGCAGAATATCAGACATTACCTCGGATGAAAACAATAATATATTTATTTCTTATGCAGGCTCGGATTTTCAATGCATAAGTTCTGCCGGCCGAATTTCTAAAACGACAAACAACGGACTCAACTGGATAAGTTATATTCCTTCAAGCAATGGGAGCTATGCATATTATTCAGTTCACTTCATAAACTCTTTCACAGGATGGGCAGCGGGACATTTTACCGATGATTGCTGTAATAATGTTGTGCAAATTATGATGACAACATCATCCGGAACTGACTGGACAATTCAAAGAAGAGATACATCATCAGAATTTCAGATTCACCCTTATACAAAAATCAGGTTCGTAAATTCTACGACGGGTTATATGTTCGCTAAATATAATTACAATGAAAACTTTTCTCTTCTCAGATCAACTGATGCAGGAGTTAACTGGCATCTGACTGACAGCATAATAACGAGAGGGAAAAATAATTTACATTTTGCGAATGCTCAGACCGGATGGTGTGTAGGAGATTACGGCAGCCTGATATACACTTCAAATGGCGGCAGCAACTGGCAGATACAAAACTCTAATACCCTGGCAACCTTAAATGGAGTTCATTTTATTGACCGGTACACCGGATGGGCTGCAGGTTCAGGTGGTGTAATAATAAAAACAATTACAGGCGGCCTGACAACAATTAATCAAACCTCGGTTTTAAATCCTGATAAATATAAACTTCATCAAAACTTTCCAAATCCGTTTAATCCTTCGACAAAAATAATATTT